>PNAR01000521.1 GCA_003169715.1 Acidobacteriaceae bacterium
GGAGAGAACTTGATCGCTTGCGTCATTCCCTGAAAGCTTCGGATGGCAAGGTCAACATCCTCCCATTCTTCTTCCTGAATAGACATTAGCAACAGCATCAAGTTCGCGCCGACAGAAAAGTTTGTCGCGTCATTCGTAATCACAAAAGCGTCGAAGTTTTCGCCTGGCCCTCCGGTTTTTAGGGTCTGGGTGATCAGTTGAACGATGTCGGTGCCAATGGAATTCATCTTCGAATGAAACTCGATGCAGCCGACACCATCCCCAATATCCACGAGCGACGCCCCAGGATTTTTCTTCACGACTCCATTGGACTTCTTGGCAATTTCAACCGACCACACCCCAGCGGGGATTTCGAGAGACTTATAGGTCCCGCTTGCGAGATCAAAATAGGCGCGGCGGGACTTCGAGTGTGGATCATCGGAATACCATGAACTATTTCCCGAAGAAATCAGTCTCTCGACATTGGCCGCAACGGGCTTGCCTTCTCTCTTCATTCGCTCCACGGTTTGCTCAACGCCCGCGGCATCCCACAATTCGAAGGGACCCATCTCCCAATTGAACCCAAGGCGCATGGCGCGATCTATTTCCACAATGGAATCCGAAATTTCGGGAATGCGATTGGCGCAGTAGGTCCACAAATCGGACGACACTGCCCAAAGGAACTCCGATGCCTTGTCGGCCTTTCCAGCGCCGGATGCAGAGCCGCCACCAGCGCTCGTTCCCAACAACATCCGCAGGCGCGCTCCGGTCTCTTCCAGGTTCTTTGCCATTTCAAGCGAGGGAAACTTTGGCTTCTGTCGAGGACGATATTCGAGCGTCTTCCAGTCGAGGGCCAACCGGGCGTCTTCTTTTCCTTCGCCCGATTTCTGCTTTTTGTAAAACCCGCCTTTGGTCTTGTCGCCGAGCCATTTTCGTTGCAGCATCTGCTGAAAAAACTCCGGAAGCTTAAAGTCGCTGCGCTCGTCTCGGATGTTTTGCATGTTGCCCGCGACGTTCGCAAGAATATCGAGACCCACTAAATCAATGGTGCGGAAGGTCGCGGACTTCGGCCAGCCGAGTATTGTCCCTGTGAGTGCGTCTACTTCCTCGATGGAAAGATCCATCTCTCGCATCAGGCGCATCACGTTCATTACGGAAAAAGTTCCGATGCGATTGGCGATGAAATTTGGCGTGTCTTTGGCGAAGACGATTCCCTTTCCCAGATGAGTGTCAGCAAATTGGGTGACCACGTCGACGCAGGCCGGATCGGTCTCAGGCGTGCGGATAATCTCCAACAGCCGCATGTAGCGTGGGGGATTGAAAAAATGAGTGCCGAACCAGCAGCGGCGGAAGTCGTCCGAAAACCCCTCGGCGATTTTGTTGATTGGCAGGCCGCTGGTGTTTGTAGTTACGATCGTCCCAGGCTTGCGGATGGCTTTGACTTTTTTCAGGAGAGCGCGCTTGATCTCCAGATTTTCGACGACGGCCTCAATAATCCAATCTGCATCAGCGAGTCGAGATAGATCGTCTTCGAAATTTCCAATGGTAACGAGCCGAGCAAGCGAGCTATCCATGAAAGCTGCTGGCTTGGATTTCTTTGCTGCTTCGAGTCCGGCGGCGGCAACCGAATTCCGATTGGCATTTCCGGTCGCGACGATGTCAAGCAGGTAGCTGGGAACTCCGGCGTTAGCGAAGTGCGCGGCAATGCGCGCGCCCATAGTTCCCGCGCCAAGAATCGCGACTCTGTGAATTTGTTTCATAAGCCTTTGTTTTTGTCAGCCTCACTTAAACTGAGGGTGCCCCATCTTTGCGCGGTTTTCGCAAAGGCGGGAGTCAACACTGCTGGCACAAGTACGCGCGCGTGAAGGAACTTTCAAAATTCACGTTTGACTACAATTGTGCACGCTATCTGCCTCCCACCCTTCGCAAAGTCGGCGAAGGATGGGGCACCCTCGCTACTTTATTAGTCGAAGTAATCGCCCTCGGAATTCGGCCAATTGTTCTGGAGTGAAGGCCCGCTTTGGCACGGGGAATTGGACGCGGGGGCTTGGGAACAGCGCAAAAACAGTCTTTCCCTCGCCCCAGCCGACAAGCACAGACCACGCAACCTTGTAGTCCTCGCATGATGAGCGGAAATGCAGTTCACGCTCCGATACTTCTAGCGTGATCGGGGACCGAGCCGAGGGAGTATCGCGAAATCGTCTTCGAGCGCTGAATCTAGGACGCGCCCACAGGACAGCGATCCAGATTATACCCACGGCTAGCAGAGGGAATGAGGCTCGATCATGCGGGCCCGTCCAGAGCGCCATAAAAATCAGTGCTGCCATGAGAACGCAGAAGGGTGGAAGAATACGGAAACTCCATTTTCTCCAAGCGCGCGCCCTTCTCCATGCAAGGGTGCCCTGCCAGAAATCGTCGGCCGTCAGTTGGTATTGAACCTGCACGACCGCCGATTATACGACAGCGTAGCCTAGACAGACCGGCGAAAAATGTCGGCGGTCGGAACTCCTATTGCGTCATCTCGGGCCTGTCGCCCTGCGGGGCCGGCAGCATCGACTCCCACCCTCTGCTAACCTCGCCGCCCTTTGCTCTATCAAGCAATCAGCTTGGCTAGCATAAACGCTGCCGCCGCTGCGAGGCCTCCGATCACCATGGTTTGAGTCGCGCTACGTAGGCGACCCGTGCCGGTGAAGCTTCCCTTGATGTATCCAAATATTCCGAGTGCAGCCAACGTCACAACCGCCGAAACCAGCAACCCGCGGGACGCGCTCGACAACAGCAGATATGGCGACAACGGAATTATTCCCCCAGCGATATAGGAAAACGCGATGGTCGCCGCACTGGTGATTGCGCGGCCTGATTCCGGCGCTTCCAATCCGAGTTCGAAGCGCATCATGAAATCAACCCATGCGTCTGGACGCTTGCTCAGAGCCTCGACGATAGGTGTTGTCTCCTGTTCGGTAAGGCCGTACTGATGGAACACTTTACTGACCTCGGCCTTTTCTTCTTCGGGAATCTCTTCGATCTCGCGGTATTCGCGTATGCGTTCCTGCTCGTAATGTTCGGCGTCTCCGCGAGCGGCAAGATAGCCGCCAAGGCCCATGGCGATGGAGCCGGCGGCAATTTCCGCGAATCCGCCCACCACAATCAGGCGTGTGTTCTGCACCGCGCCCGACAATCCGGCAGCGAGGGCGAACGGCACGGTGAGTCCGTCGGACATACCGATCACCACGTCGCGAACGAAATTTCCGGCGGTAAAATGTTTTTCGACGTGCCCTTTTCCCGCCATGTTCATGCCTCCACGTGCGAGTTTAAATAACTCTCGGCAAGTGCGGCGACTTCGCGCTCGCCTCGATACGATAGTTTAGTCGCCGCTTCAGTCAATGGAATCCACATGGCGCGTTGCACTTCAATTCGCATCGCGGGATCAATGTCATCAATTTTTCCTGACTCATATTGCAGCAGGTAAAAGCTCACAATTTTGAAAACGCGTTGCTGATCGCCCCACGAACGTACGTAAGCATACTTAATATCTTTCAGTTTTGTGACGATTTGGGCGGTCACTCCGGTCTCTTCGCGGACCTCGCGGACGGCGGTCTCAGCGGGCTTTTCGCCGGGGTCCACCAAGCCTTTGGGTAAAGCGAGTACCATTTTTTGTGAACTCTTGCGCTTGTTTGCCGCCGGAACGGCACCGGGAGCGGCTTTCTGAGGCTCTATGACCGCCATTTCCCAGCCATTTTCGGCATGACGAACCACCACCCCTCCCGCGGAGATCTCCCGGATCATGCGCTCTAACCTATCAGGATCAGGGTGGTTAGTCACCGAATACGGTTTAGCCTGTAAATTCGCGAGGTAACTAGCGCAGGTAACACCCTTCCGGATATCGAAATGAGGTACGGCTGGCATCTAACTTGCTGGATGGTTAAGTTGGGTTAAGACCGTAATGTGAGGTCTCCGTGAAGAGACTGGGAAAAATCGTTCGGTCGGTACAGGCGTTTGGCCGCGAGATCTCATCTCGCGCCGCGCAGTTAACCGGGAATTCGACCGGTATCAGCCTGGCCCTGGGCGGCGGCTTTGCCCGCGGCATCGCTCACATCGGTGTCTTAAAAGTCCTCGAAGAAGAAAACATTCCCATTCATTCAGTAGCCGGAACCAGCGTGGGCGCTCTGATCGGCGCGGCCTATTGCAGCGGGCTTTCGGTGGCCGAACTTGAGCAGATCGCCTCTCATGTGCGCTTCAAGCATTTTGCGCGCTGGACATTATCCCGCTACGGATTCGCCAGCAACCAGCGCATGATTGGATTTCTTAACAGCGTGCTTAAAGTAAAAACGTTTGAGGAGTTGCGAATTCCTTTAGCTGTCGCTGCAACGGATTTCTCAACCGGCGAGGGTGTCGTGTTCCGTTCAGGCCCGTTGGTGGACCCGGTGCGCGCGAGTTGCGCTTATCCCGGGATGTTTTTGCCGGTAAAAATTGATGGACGCCTGCTGATTGATGGCATGTTGGCGCACGCCGTGCCCACGCAGCCGCTTCTGGAGATGAGCACCGATCCCGTATTAGCTGTAAGTCTGAAAGCCAGATGGACCGGACCGGAAGGCCCAAGACATTTGTTCGACGTGATCGGACAATGCTTCGCGATCGCGCAGGAGATGAATTGCACTTTGTGGCGCGCCGCCGCGGATCTTGTAATTGAGCCGGACGTCACCGAATACAAGTACGATGATTTCGAACACAGCGCAGGCTTAATACGATCAGGTGAGATCGCCATGCGCGCGGCTCTGCCGGAAGTGCGAAAGTGGCTGCAAGCTGAGGTGGGCACAGTCGCGAAAACCTCGGCGTCTGCGGGAATCCGCACGTCTTCTATGACTGAGGACTACGTGTAGGCCTGAGTTCTGGCTCTGCCGTGGATGAACCTGCGGTGAGGGGTGCTTCGACTATCTGAGCTTCCGCGAGCGGAAGCTCAGGCTCAGCATGACAATAAAATAAAATAAGGGTGTAAAAATCCTTGTCGTCCTGAGCGCCTGTTCTTCTTCGCTAGCGAAGAAGAACCAAGTCGAAGGATCCCTTTACCCGCCATGCACTGGGTTTACCGACACCGTGCGGCTTCAGCTTTGAAATTCGCTCTCCACTGGATGCTCTGGCAAGCTAATGGTTGCTCCGTCACGTTACTTGCAACGGTGGTGACCTCAAATGCTGGAAACCCCAAAAAATCAATTCGTGACTCGCCACTGTGATACATATGTTTCTTGAATTTTGAACGGGCCATCTTTTTGTTCGCCGCCGGCATTCTAGGAGGAACACTGAACGCCGTAGCTGGCGGGGGAAGTTTCATTGGCTTCCCCGCGTTGCTATTCACCGGGGTTCCTCCCATCCCTGCGAATGCCACAAATACAGTTGCGCTGTGGACCGGTGTGACGGCGAGCGGCGGCGCTTACCGAAAGCGGCTTGAGGTACCGAGGCGCGTATTGGCGCCGCTGCTGCTTAGCAGTTGCGTCGGCGGCATTGCGGGCGCCATTCTTCTGCTGAAAACTCCGCCGCATATTTTCATGCGAGTTTTGCCATGGTTAATGCTTGGCGCGACTCTGCTGTTTATCGTCGGGAATCGCCTGGCGAGAGGACGAGCATCCAGCGTGGGTCACGAAGCGACCGCATCGGCGATTTTTGTTGCGTCTGTGTTTGAGCTGGCAGTGGCGGTTTATGGCGGCTATTTTGGCGGCGGCGTCGGCATCGTAAACCTCGCGATGTTTGCCGCGCTCGGTATGACTGATATCCACGCCATGAATGCGTTGAAGAGCGTTCTGGGCAGCATGATCAATGGCGTAGCGGTGGTCGCCTTCATAGTCGCGCGGGCTGTGTATTGGCCGCAAGCAGGCGTAATGATGGTTGGCTCCGTCATAGGCGGTTATTTTGGCGCGCACTACGCGCAGAGACTGCCTCAATCCTGGATTCGACGGACGGTTATTCTGGTCGGCGCTTCGATGACGATTTACTTTTTTGCGCGAGTGTATTAAGAGTCGTCTGCTCCGAACCAGCGTCTCAGCAGGCTGGCGTGGTGTTGTGGCTCATCGGCCGAGTGCTGCCGAGTACTCTTTCGCCCCACGCGGGGTCTTGCAAGCTCCGTCCGCAAATAAAGCGCCCAGCATGGAACCTACCCTTTAGTCTTTTTTCCAGAAATCTGCTTAAATCGGCATAATGAGTTCCTGGCGGAATCTCGAACTGTGATTGACATTCATTGCCATATCCTTCCGGACGTGGACGACGGCCCGAAGTCGTGGGAAGCAGCGGAAGAGATGTGCCGAATGGCTTCTGCGGACGGCATTCAGCATATCGTCGCCACTCCTCATGCCAATGATCGCTATCATTACGACCGGCAATATTTATCCGGTTTGCTGGATAGCCTTCGACAGCGGGTTGGGAAATTCCCGCGCTTCAGCCTCGGCTGTGACTTTCATCTCTCTTACGAAAATTTTCAGGATTTAATGGTAACGCCTTCGCGGTAC
>PNAR01000273.1 GCA_003169715.1 Acidobacteriaceae bacterium
ATCTAGGATGATCAACTTAGAATGACCAACGCAAAACCGCGCCATTGGACCCGCCGTAGCGTGCTCCGCTTGTTCCCGGGGTTGTTTGCGTCCGGCCTTGTTCCTGGTCATATCTCAATCGTGCCCTCAACTGCAAAGGCGTCCCCGCCATTCTCCCGTTTCGTGGACGTTGCGGCGGAGGCTGGGCTCACACACACAATGGTTTACGGCGAAGAAGGCCACATTACATACATCGTGGAAACGATGGGTGCAGGCTGCGCATTCCTCGACTACGACAACGATGGTTGGATGGACATTTTCATCCTCGGAGGCCGCCGCCTTGACGGCGTTCCTCCTGGGGCGAGCAACCGTCTTTACCGGAATAACCGGAATGGCACGTTCACGGACGTAACCGCGAAAGCCGGCCTGATGGACGCAGGCTGGGCTTATGGCGTCTGCGTTGGGGACTACAACAACGATGGCTTCGAGGATCTCTTTGTCACTTACTACGGCCAGAATCGGCTGTATCACAATAATGGCGATGGCACTTTTTCCGACGTGACCAGCAAGTCAGGATTGCTCAATCCGCACACCCGGTTTAATAGTGGTTGCACGTTTGTGGACTATAACCGGGATGGACTGCTTGATCTCTTCGTTTCCAATTACGTCGAAATCGATCTGGCAAATGCGCCCAAGCCTTCGCTGAATGTGCCCAACTGTAATTACGAAGGCGTTCCTACCAATTGCGGTCCCAACGGTCTAGGCACCCCCGGCCATTACTTGTATCGAAATAATGGAGACGGAACTTTTACCGATGTTTCAAAGGAGTCAGGCATCGCCGCCTGCCGGGGTTCCTACGGCCTAACGGCGGTGGCTTTCGACGCGGACGAGGATGGATGGCAGGACATATTTGTTGCCTGCGATTCAACGCCCAGTCTGCTCCTGTTGAACAACCGCGATGGCACTTTCCGTGAGGAGGCACTCCTTCGTGGGGTTGCACTTGGCAGCGGCGGCGAACTGCTAGGCGGCATGGGCGCCGGCGTGGGTGACTACAACCTTGACGGCCACCTCGACCTCGTAAAGACCCACTTCCAAAATCAGTCCACTGGACTTTATCGCAATAACGGCAAGGCCGAATTTGACGACGTCACTGCCCAGGCCGGACTTAATCCTGAACGCCGCTTCATTAGTTGGGGTACGGGTTTTGTTGATTTTGACAACGACGGCAATCCCGACATTTTCGTTGCGACTGGAACCGTTTATCCGGAACTGGAACACATCTATCCAGCCAAATACCCGGCACACAGCCCGCGCCTGGTCTTTCGAAGCCAGGGGAATGGTTCCTTCGTCGAACTTGGCGATGAGGCTGGCCCCGGAATTTCAGCACGGCACACGAGCCGGGGCTGCGCCTTTGGCGACTTCGACAATGACGGCGACATGGACGTGCTCATCATGAACATGAATGAGCCCCCGTCGCTGCTGCGCAATGACGCTCCCGCTGGAAATCATTGGCTGAAAGTGCGTTTAGAAGGGACGAAGAGCAATCGCAGCGCTATTGGCGCGCGCGTCCTGGTTCACTATGGAGGAAAGGTGCAGGCCCAGTCTGTGACCAGCCAGTCGAGCTATCTGTCATCAAATGACCCGCGTCTGCACTTCGGATTAGGGACAGCAGTTACGGCCGACGTCCAGATCTTCTGGCCAACTGGCAAGAGCGAAACTTATCCTAGATTAACAGCGGGCCAGCTTGTCACGATTCGTGAAGGCGAGGGAATCGTGAAGGGTCGCCCATTTCGCTAGCGTTAAGATCTACTATTCGACGACTGCTTGCTGCTCGTTGTACCTCTCATTTTAAATTGCGTCTCGACGGTTCGACGAGAGCCCGGGTCAACTGTAGGATTTTCTGTCGCAGATTGCGAATGGACAAAATTGCTTTAAAGAATTACAACGAAGCACAAAGTAACCTTTCGCATGTGATCAATTTTAAGAGCCTGCCAAGGCTAAACAATGGTGTAACGCCGTTAACATCAAGGTGTTATTTCAGCGAAACCAGCTTCTCCACCAACTCCGAGTAGTCTTTCTTTTCCAGCCCGTGGACCTGCTTGTTGTATTCGTCCACTTTGCTTGAGTAATTCATTGAGCAAAATTTTGGGCCGCACATGGAACAGAATTTAGCTTCTTTGTAGAAATCGTCGGGCAGAGTTTCGTCGTGCATCGAACGGGCAGTCTCTGGATCGAGGGACAATGCGAACTGCTTTTCCCAGTCGAATGTGTATCGCGCGTAGCTCAGCGCATCATCGCGATCCTGAGCACCGGGACGATGCCGCGCAATGTCCGCGGCGTGGGCCGCAATTTTATAAGCGATGATGCCGTCTTTCACGTCTTTTTCATTGGGAAGGCCCAGGTGTTCTTTCGGAGTGACATAGCAGAGCATCGCCGCGCCGTGCCAGCCGATCATGGCCGCGCCTATGGCAGAGGTGATGTGATCGTATCCGGGCGCTATGTCGGTTACGAGCGGCCCCAAAGTATAAAAAGGGGCCTCGTAGCAAAGCTCGTTTTCTCTTTCAACTTGCTCTTTGATTTTGTCGAGGGGCACGTGGCCAGGGCCTTCGATCATGACCTGGACATCACGCTCCCAGGCTTTCTTCGTCAGTTCGCCCAACGTTTTCAGTTCGGCAAACTGCGCTTCGTCGCTGGCGTCGGCAATACAACCTGGACGCAAGCCATCTCCCAGAGAAAAACTCACATCGTGTTTCGCGAAAATCTTGCAGATGTCGTCAAAGCATTCATAAAGAAAATTCTGCTTGTGATGATGCGCCATCCATTGCGCAAGAATCGCTCCGCCGCGGCTGACGATTCCCGTGATGCGCTTTGAGACCATGGGCAGATATTGAATCAGCACGCCGGCATGGATAGTCATGTAATCCACGCCCTGCTCGGCTTGTTCTTCAATCACTTCGAGCATCACTTTGGCGTTCAAATCCTCCACGCGTTTCACCCTCGAAATCGCCTCGTAAATCGGTACGGTACCAATCGGGACCGGCGAATGCCGGATGATCGCCTCGCGAATCTCGTGAATATTGCCGCCCGTGGAAAGATCCATCACTGTGTCCGCGCCGTAATGCACGGACGTATGCAGCTTTTTGAGCTCTTCCTCAATATTGGAAGTGACGGCGGAATTTCCAATATTCGAATTGATCTTGCACAGCGAAGCCACGCCGATTGCCATCGGCTCAAGCTCCGGATGATTGATGTTCGCGGGAATAATCATTCGTCCGCGAGCAACTTCATCGCGAATGAGTTCCGGCGAGAGCTTCTCGCGGCGGGCTATGTACTCCATCTCCTCGGTAACAACACCCTTGCGGGCAAAGTGCATTTGCGAAAAATTCGTGTCATTATGACCAGCTTTGCGGGAGGCAATCCATTCCGCGCGCGGCTTTGGGACAATAGTCCCGCCGTTGGTATGTCCATTCTTTCCGTTGCTAGGAGCGCCATTCGTAGAAACCATCGGTAATACCACCCTGTCGTGAAGTTTAAGTGAGCTTCGATTATACGCCGCGAAATGCGTGGCCTTGGTTTTCGAACGGACAGATGAGGATGGGCTGTCACTGTGCGCGCTAATTCGGTTTGCGCTGCTGAAGCTCCTTAGGATGACTTGGCGCCGGCTTGGACCCTTCGGGCTTCACCACCATTGCATTGGGCGGCGCAGAAGGATTAATTCCAAAATCCCACACGGCAGAACTCAATTGGCTTTTGTCCATCATTTCTACCAGCGCATACTCGCCCGAGGTTAAATCGCTGGCAGGAGTGATCTTCGCCCAGCCTCCGGTTAGCTTTTGAATTTTGGCGGAAACAAAATCCTGCTGCTGGGTGACCTTTCCATAAACGGCAATCTTGATGTTGCCGATGATGCGTTTATCCTGCTTTGGCTGTAAGCGAAGAATGCGAAAGCGATCCCAAGGTTCTTCCACGTCCTGCTTGCCCGGTTGGGCGGAGTCTGTGCTTTCCTTCTTTTGCGGAGCAGGATTCTGATCCTTCGCGTCGTCTCCCGACCTGATATAAATCGAGGGTAGCGACACATGCGCTTGTATCTTGGAATGCAAGCCGTCAAGTTCAATTGTCTGCTTGCTGCTCGCAATTGGATCGATTGCCGCCCGCAGGAGATTATGCTTGGTATCGCGGTCTACTTCGGCATTATTCTCCTGCAATTCCACTAGCTCTGGTTCGGTCTGAAAAGTGTCCAGCAAAAACACCACTCCATCCTCCGGCAGGCGCAATCCTGGTGCGACCTCCGGAGACTTGGCTTCGTCGGCTTGCCGCTCCGCTGCCATTTCCCTATCGAGTTGAACAGCCTCCGGCACGGGCGAACCTGTCGCACGATCTTTTTCAAACTTCGTTGTGGCGCCCCAATCCACCAATGAATTTGGCACATCCTCCCAGTCATTCCGCTCGGCACTGAAATAGTGAACGCGGTCGCCATGAATCTCATATTTGGTGATGAGCTGGTAGGAGCCATCTTTGAGGATCAGCCGTTTCGCAAGCTGCTGGGCTGGACTTGGCAGTGCAAACAACACAAGGCACAGCATCCCGAAACATCTCCCAAGGATGAAGGCCCGCCACTTCTGAATACCACTTTTCGATGCGGTTTTCATGCCTGGATTCCTCAGCGAAGGTTGCGCCGAACATTTAGATGCAGAGTTGCCCCATTTTGATAGATTGATGACGCTGCGAAGCCTTTCAGATTTTCACATTTGCTTCTGTAAACTTTTCTGCCATAATTGATTGTGCAACCAGCCTGCACAAAATTCCAAACACAATTTAAAGTGAGGAAGCGATGTCGGCAAAGTACATCTTTGTGACGGGCGGTGTGGTGTCTTCTCTCGGTAAGGGACTGGCGGCGGCCTCCATTGGCTGCCTGCTGGAGAGCCGTGGGCTCAAAGTCAATTTGATGAAGTTTGATCCTTACCTGAACGTTGACCCGGGCACAATGTCTCCGTTCCAGCATGGAGAAGTTTTCGTTACCGACGATGGCGCTGAAACCGATCTTGATCTGGGTCATTACGAACGTTTCACCCACGCCAAGCTTTCCCGCGACAATAACTGGACCACCGGCAGAATCTACGAACAGATTATCGCCAAAGAACGGCGCGGTGATTATCTTGGCAAAACCGTTCAGGTAATTCCGCACGTAACCAACGAAATCAAAGCCGCGATGAAGAAAGTCGCGCAGGATGTGGACGTCGCAATCGTTGAGATTGGCGGCACAGTCGGCGATATCGAATCTCTTCCGTTCATGGAAGCAATCCGCCAAATGCGCCAGGAACTCGGCCGCAAAAATACGCTGTTCATGCACGTAACGCTGGTTCCATTCATCGCTGCGGCGCAGGAGCTCAAAACCAAACCTACCCAACATTCTGTAAAGGAGTTATTAAGCATTGGCATTCAGCCCGATATTTTGTTGTGCCGCACCGACCGTTTTCTTTCCAAAGATATCAAGTCGAAGATCGCGCTTTTCTGCAACGTGGAGGAAGAAGCCGTAATCACTGCGAAAGATGTCGCCTCCATTTATGAAGTCCCCCTGGTTTTTTCTCGCGAAGGAGTGGACACGCTCGTCCTTCGATATTTGCACCTGGAACCCAAAGATCGAGATTTGAAGGATTGGGAAGAAATCGTGCACCGCGTCTATAACCCAAAGGCGGAAGTTACGATTGGAATTGTCGGCAAGTACGTCGAGTACGAGGACTCGTACAAATCCCTAAAAGAGGCGCTGGTTCATGGCGCTCTGGCCCACAACCTGAAATTGCAAGTGAATTGGATTGAAGCGGAGGGCCTGGAAGCGGGCGAGCGTGTCTGCGAAGAGCAACTCGGGGACTATGACGGACTGCTGGTACCCGGAGGATTCGGGAAACGCGGCATCGAAGGGATGGTGCATGCCATCCGCTATGCGCGAGAAAAGAAAGTTCCATACTTCGGAATCTGTCTGGGAATGCAGACGGCTTGCATCGAGTTCGCCCGCAACGTTTGCGGTTTGGCTGATGCCAACTCCAGCGAATTCGATCCTGCAACGCCGCATCGCGTCATCTACAAGCTACGGGAACTGACCGGAGTTGAAGAACTTGGCGGCACCATGCGCCTGGGCGCGTGGACCTGCAAGATTGAGCCCGGCACTTTGGCACACAGAATTTACGGTCAAGATGAAATCAGCGAACGGCACCGGCATCGCTATGAATTCAATCGCGAATATGAAGAGACGCTTACGGCGGCGGGATTGCGTATTTCCGGTTCAACGCCGGACGGAACATATGTGGAAATGATCGAACTACCAGATCATCCTCATTTCATTGGCTGCCAGTTCCATCCCGAATTTAAATCGAAGCCTTTGGAGCCGCATCCATTATTCAAGGCGTTCGTTGGAGCGGCCTATGAACGTGGGATCGAGCGCCGTGCAGATCGGGAGTCCGCAGCCGTCGAGTTGTTTCACCGTCCGGTAAGACTCGCGAATTCTTAAGGTCCCACCGCAGAGGGCGCTGAGAACGCCGAGTAGAATTAACTATTAGAACCTGACTGGTGTTGCGCTGTTTGAAGAGTTCCCTGTGTTCCTCTGTGCCCTCTGCGGTAAAAAAAATGACGAGCACCTTCAAAGTCGGCGATGTCGCGATAGGCTCCGGAAATCTGTTTCTGATCGCAGGCCCTTGCGTCATCGAGAGCGAAGACCACACCATCCGCATGGCGGAAATCATTAAAGGTGTGACGCGCGCGCTCCACATCCCATTCGTTTTTAAAGCCTCTTACGACAAAGCAAATCGCACTTCCATTCGCAGCTTCCGCGGCCCGGGGCTAGTCGAAGGACTCCGCATTCTCAAGAAAGTGAAAAACGAAGTTGGAGTTCCGGTGCTCACCGACGTTCATCAGGCCGCGGATGTCGCGAAAGTTGCGGAAGTCGCCGACGTGATCCAAATTCCGGCGTTTCTCTGCCGTCAAACCGATCTCATCGTCGCGGCTGCGATGAGCGAGCGCGTTGTGAACATCAAGAAGGGACAGTTCGTCTCCCCGTGGAACATGAAACAGGCGATCGAAAAATGCCGCGCCGCGGGAAACGAGAAAGTTTTTCTCACCGAACGCGGATCGAGCTTCGGTTACAACAACCTCGTCGTGGATATGCGGTCACTAGCGATTATGCGCAAATTCGCGCCCGTCGTCTTCGATGCGACGCATTCGGTTCAGTTACCGTCGGCAGCGGAAGACAATGGCGACAAACCCGCTTCCAGCGGCGGGCAGCCTGAATTCATCCCAGTATTAGCGCGTGCGGCAGTAGCCGCAGGCGTGGACGGAATATTCATTGAAGTGCATGACAATCCCAAAGAAGCAAAATCCGATGGAGCGAATGCGTTGGAATCCACAAAGCTGCGTGGCGTGTTGAAAGAATTGTTAGCGGTGCAAGCCGCCCTGGCCGCAGCGCGCGCGTAATGAGGTATCGGGTCGACTTCAAACTCTCCCCATGATCAAGCAGTCCCGAAGGGACGAACCAGCTTAGCCCAGCGCGGCAGCGCTGGGTGTGGAAGAAAAAGCGATCAAGTCCCGTACGGGACGACCTACTATCCAAGTACATGTGCCGGATCGTACGCGATCTCATATTTCCTTAGTAGCTCCAGAAATTCCTCTTCGTAACTGCGTTTTGCATGATGGGCACGCTGGTTCTCGATGTATTTGATGGTCGAGTCCGTTTGCGAGGCGCTCACGCTGAATGCGCCATAACCTTCCTGCCAGGCAAAATTCTTTCTCGCAGTGCCGGTGTCATTGATCCATTTTGAAGAACATGATTTCAATATTTGCACCGCTTTCGCCATCGCAATCGTCGGCGGTAAGAGCAAGAATGCATGCGCATGGTCGTCAACACCTCCGACCTTGATCGCCTCGAATCCGTGATTCCGCGCGATTCCGGCCATGTATGGCCAGAGCTTGACCTGGAGTGTTTCCGAGATGCGTTTCTCGCGATCCTTCGTGCTGAACACCAAATGGATCCGGTTGCTGGAATATGAGTGCGACATTGGTCGTCCCTGCGGGACTTCCTCTCGCTTGCTTTCGATCCCAGCGCTTCCGCGCTGGGCTAAACTGGGTTCGTCCCTGCGGGACTTGATTCCCTCATTCGACGATGGTCCCGTCCAATATGGACTTCAAAAAAACGTTACGCTCGAGGTACCAGCCTTTACTGTGATGGATGTCACATTCGGAGAAAAATTGCGCGCGAGCTACAAGGTATGCCGGTCCCCTGACTCCGCTTAATTCTGCTACTATTCCGGCCACATCGTCATCTGATTCAGAATGTTTGTAATCGCCACCGTCGCGGGCTTCATTCTTATCTTCAGCGTGTTGCTTGACGCGTTTGAAACTATCGTTTTGCCGCGCCGGGTGCAGCGCCACTTTCGGCTGACGGCATGGTTCTACCGGCGCACGTGGCGGCCCTGGAGATCGCTCGCGCGCTACATCAAAACTCCTGGTCGGCGCGAGAATTTCCTCGGATATTTTGGGCCGTTATCTTTGATTTTCCTGCTGGCCCTTTGGGCATTTTGTTTGATTTCCGGATTCGCACTGTTGCAGTACGGATTCGGAAAGCATGTTCAGCTCGGAAGCGAAACCATCAATCTGTGGACTCTTCTGTATTTTAGTGGAGACACTTTTTTCACGCTCGGCATGGGAGACGTACTGCCGACCGCGACGCCGAGCCGTGTGCTGACCGTATTTGAAAGCGGTATGGGCTTTGCTTTTCTGGGCGTTGTGATTGGATATCTTCCTACTATTTACTCTGCCTTTTCCAGGCGTGAAATCGAGATTTCCCTGTTAGATGCGCGCGCAGGCTCTCCTCCGACCGCCGGGGAATTTTTGGTTCGTCTGGGAGGATGCGCACAACAGGCCGTACTCGACGAGATATTTAAAGACTGGGAACACTGGGCGGCTGAAGTATTGGAGAGTCATCTTTCGTATCCCGTGCTTAGTTTTTTCCGCTCTCAGCACAACAACCAATCCTGGCTGGGAGCCTTGACCATAATGCTCGATTCCACCGCTTTGGTCATCTCAGGAATTGACGGGATCCGCAATGAGCAGGCGAAAATTACGTTCGCAATGGCCCGGCATGCGGCGGTGGATTTGGCGCAGGTGGTGAACGCGCAACACGATCCCAGCGATCATTCCACCCGCTTGCCCCAGGAAGAATTTGTTCGGCTGCGGGAGTCTTTCGCGAAACGTGGTCTTCGCCTGAAAGAAACTCCTGAAGCGGGAAAGAAATTAGTTCACCTGCGTTCCCTTTATGAGCCGTACGCGGTCGGAATTGCAAAGACTTTATTCATTACTTTGCCACCTTGGATTCACGCCGAGAAGAGAAAGGACAACTGGCAAGCGGGGCCATGGGACAAGCAGATTCAGGCAGCGGCGGGCCGTCCCGAAGGCGACGCCGCCTCACCAGCCGAAGAACATTTCTGATTTAAGAAACGTAGGGACAGCGGGAGGCGGCTGAGTCTACGTGTTTTTAATTAGTGCTTGGCCTGCAAAAATCCTTTGCGGCGCTGTTCGCTGTAACGGTGCAATGCGTCGCTAATCACTGGATACGCTTCCGTGGCCGGACGTATGTCGTCCACTTCCACCGCCTTGCCTTCGAGTAGTTTGTAATCCTGAAAAAACCGCCGCAGCATGATCATGCGATGAGGGGGCATCTCTTGCGCCTCTCGATAGGAGTTGAATTCGGGATCTTCAGTCGCGATGGCGATGATCTTGTGATCTTTCTTGCCGGCATCAATCATGGTCATCAGTCCGATGGCTCGTGAGTGAATAATTGTCAGCGGCACAACCGTTTCCTGACATAACACCAGAACGTCGAGGGGATCGTCGTCCTCGGCGAGAGTTTGCGGAATGAATCCATAATTCGCCGGATAATAAACCGCCGAATAGAGAATGCGGTCAAGCTTAATGAGTCCACTGGTCTTGTCCAGTTCATACTTGACGCTGGAACCGAATGGAATCTCAATTACGCTTTGAAACTCCTGCGGCAGCATGTCGCCGGGAGTAACATCATGCCAGGGATGAATCATAAGTCGTTAAAAGCCTCGGTTTTGGGGATGTATTGGATGAAATATCATTCTAACGGATGATGCGCAAATGTCTCTGGTCATGGGTAGTGGGGCAGTTTGCCTCGGTAGCAGAAAACCAATCAACCACGAAGGTCACGAAGGCCAGTTTCGACGGTTTCCTTCGTGCAACTTCGTGTCCTTCGTGGTTGAATGGTTTCGCAACTTGACCCTACACTCCAAGGTGCCACTACCTGCTCCTGGTTACGAAGTGAGTTTGGATTGAAACTGACCCACTACCTAATCATGAGATTTCGACGGTAGGCCTCGCCATAACCCTTGATTCTTCCGGGCATCACGGCGTAAAGTTTGCGGTGGGGATTCAGAAAGCAATATGTCGAAGCAAACGTCAAGATACCTGAAATTCGGCGGGGCAACCGCACTCATAGTCATCTCGCTCGCGTATTTGGCCTATACCGGCGTGCGAGAGAGCAAGAGTTATTACGTCACGATCAAAGAGCTTCGGGACATGGGGGATGGCGCATACAGCAAGCGATTGCGCGTTGCGGGCAATGTGCAGCCGGGATCCATCAAGCGCAGTGGGACAAACGTGCAGTTCGTGCTGACCGAAAATGACAAACTGTTGGCCGTGATCTACAGCAGCACCGAGCCGCCTCCGGATACTTTTAAAGACAATTCTCAGGCGCTCGCCGAAGGCAGTTTCGGTCGCGACGGAGTATTTCGTGCCACGCAGTTACAGGCTAAATGCGCTTCGAAATATGCGCCAAAACAGGCGACAGGCTCAGGCGCAGCATCTCAGCCGCCGGCGCAAACCTCAATGACCGATTGAAAAGCGCCAGCTATTGTCGCTGACTTAAAGAATCCTGAGCGTCTCCCGTAAGGCAGTCAGCGCAGTAACTCTCCGGAGGTCCGAAGTAGCTCGGTCTCACTACACCAGATCTCACGACTAGTTTTTGCAGGACCACGCCCGGATCTACCATCCAGAATTTAAGAGTGTGGTACCCAGGGCTTGCCAGCGTGTGGGCCGATTCACTGCTACGTACGCCGTCTTTTACGGATGTTGCCCAATCTTCCAGCGAATTTTTACCCAGCGCGTCAACGACCTGCGGAGGCTGATCGTCAAACGATATCGCGTATCGCAGCCCGCGTCCCGGAACGAAGTTCAACGTTGGGGCGAGGATCGCTTCGACATGAACCGCGCCGGAATCGAACAAATACATTTTGTATTCGAGGGAGGGCGAGTTCTGCGGTGGGACCACGCTTTGTGCCGTCACAGGAAATATCGTCATCGAAGACAGCGTCCTTCCGTAATCGTCAAGTTTTTCCCAGCTTGTTGTGTCTGCGTCAATCTTCTTTGAATAGTGCTCGGCTTCCATCGAAACATAGCCGTCGGACTCAACAAAGCCTTTCGCGGACGCTCGTACCGGTTCTGCCGGATTGAACATCCTGACGTTTACCGAGACTGAATCCGTCCCAACTCGAGTCAAGTTCACATTGCCGTCGCTGGAGCCTTTTGGCGCCTGCTGCCAATCCACGCTCACCCAGATTCGCTGGTCCTTGCCGAGAGTGCCATGCGTTGTGCTCAGAGTGATCCAGGGATCGCTTGTTGTGGCGGAAAACTCAAAAGGTGTTTGACCGCGATTGAACACATCAATGTATCTTTTCTGCTGGTTGAATGTGTCGAATTCCGGAAGGGCGGGCTTTCCGGGTGCGCCGGGCCAAGCGGAGTTCGAACCCTCCACGGCAACGCCCAGCGCTCCTTGCAACGGAACATTAGCCTCAGTGACTGCGGGCATCACATTCGCCGGCGGATCATGCCAGGATGTGTAACCGATGTGAGGCTGGTCCATCATGTGATCCCACTTGCCATTTTCCATGTTGTGGTTGTAATCGTTCGATAAATTAGCATCTGCCTGAAACAGCGCGCGGGCTTGTGCCGCGAAGTTATTCGCGCTGGCGCGCCCCTGGCTGGCGTAAAGGTGATTTTTCCCGACCGCGATATACAGTTCAGCGACCTGCGCCGATGCTTTCGCTGGATAGAGAACAAGTTGAAAGAAAGCGTCACGCTCGTTGTCCGGCAATTTGCTGTAAATTTCTTCAGCTTTCTGCGTGATTGATTTCCAGTCGGCGAGCACCCGCTCTGCCTCTTGATAATTCACCAGGCTGAACGTGTCGGGATCAAGCAGTTCCGGCTTCCGCCAACCGTTGTACTTCGTGTATTTGGAAACGATGTCCGCGATCTCCGGAGCGTACTGCGGACCGAATTCCCGCTGCGCCCAAAGCTTGGAGAATTCTGAAGTACTATTTTTCGGCCATCTTGTTGGATTCCATGCGAAATCAAGAAAGAACTCGATGGGAAATTCCATCGGCTTCAAATCTCCGACGTTGACGATCCAAATCCGATTCGCACCGTAGTTGTAGGCTAGATTCATCTGCTCCCACACTTTGGTGATCGGAATAGTGTTGAGCCACTTGTAAGATCGCGGATCGCCCACGTAGTCGAAGTGATAATAAATTCCCGCGCCTCCACTTCGCTTCCGTTCCGCCTCGGTCGGCAGTCTGCGGATGTTTCCCCAATTGTCGTCGCACCAAAGCAAAGTCACATCATCCGGAACGCGCATACCCTTCTCGTAATATTCCTGCACTTCTTTGTAGAGCGCCCAATCCTGGGGTACGGCGGATAAATCGGGATTTACGTGATCGGCAATAATCTTTCTCTGGTCCGCCACTATTTTTTCCAGCAACGCGATATTTGCGGCCATGTCGCCGCCTTCTACCATCGGCTTGTCGCCGTCGCCGCGCATGCCAATGGTCACGATGCTTTCGTAATTCTTATTGCGTTCGACGCCTTCGGTCCAGAACTTGCGCAGAACATCGCCATTCGTGGAATAGTTCCAAGGACCTGTGCCATGGCGTTTCCATTCCTGTTGCGCTCGCAGCATCGGCTCGTGATGCGACGTTCCCATCACGATGCCGTACTCGTCCGCCAGCTTGGGATTCAGAGGATCGTCTTCATTGAATGCGTTGTTCCACATTGCGGGCCAGAGATAGTTGGCCTTCAGCCGCAGAAGCAGCTCAAAAACTTTCTCGTAAAACTGATGATTGTAGTTTCCAAACTTTTCATGCACCCAGCCGCTGAGCGACGGCGCTTCATCATTCAAAAATATGCCGCGATACTTGACCGCTGGCGGACCTTGCACGTATCTGCCGGATTTTACGAACAACGCATTCTTATGCTGCACGGGAACATCGGCCCACCAGTACCACGGCGAAACTCCAATCTGTTCAGAAAGATCGTAGATGCCATAAATCGTACCGCGCTTGTCGCTGCCTGCGATGACTAGGCCGCGAGCGACACCGGGCATGGGCCTCGTCACCACTTGAATGAGAAATGATTCCCACTTCCCACGTATCTGCCCTACATCAATCTTCTTTTCGTGGACGAGCCTGTCAATGATTGCGCTCTTTCCAATTGTGCCGACGATGATTGCGTCTGCTTTGAGGCTCTTCTGATCGTTGCTGATGACGGGCTTGCTGTTCGTGACACGCACGATGTCGGCCTGCAAATCGTTAACGGCGCGAACGACACCGGGAAAATCGTTCGAATCCACCGAAATAGTGGCGACAGATTTGCTTTGTACGATTGGAAAACTGTCTCGACGATAAAAGCCCTCGACATATTGCGTTTGGCCTAGGCCGAAACCGGTCCCAACAAAAATCAGTGCGAAGAAAACGACCGTCACCAGTCTGGTTGGAGAGAAATCGCCAACATCAAGCGCATCCGATCTGACGAAAATATTTTTCATCTCGGCACTTCTGGGAACGTTAAGTGCTTTATCAGATTTCAGCAAATTGGTGTTTGGATCCGCAAAATTCGACGTTTTTGAAGCATACAGCATGCCGGGCCAGGATTGCGTCAAACGGAAAAGGCTACGCCTATAGCTATTTCAATTACTTACAACGATCCTGCGTTCCTAGTCTGATTGAAAATATACCGAAAGCACCCCGAAAACCGCATCGCCACATGTGTCGCTGCGCTTTTTGGGCGGGGATAGATATACAAGTCCCATGGGAACATGAGGTTAGCCGCAACTCCGACCGTTTTAAGCAATTTTCTGGCGAAAGGGCGAAGAATAAACAAATGACCCGACGGAAAGTCGGATCATTTTTTGGTTCGCGAAAACAATCTCTCTTTCAGGACGCTACGATTTCTCGACAATCGAAATGCATTCTTCCAGCACTTGCATGGCAATGTCCGCTTCATCTCGCGTTACGATCAGCGGCGGAGCAATTCGAATCGTGCTGGGACCGCATCCCAGGAATAAAATTCCGCGCTCGAATGCCAGCTCGATAATCCGGTCGCGCTCGGCTGCGGCGTATGCCTTGGTCTGCCGATCTTTTACGATTTCCACGCCAATCATCAGCCCACGGCCACGAACGTCTCCAACGATCTTGTGCTCGCTGGGCCACGCTGCCATTTGTTTTAGCATGTGATTCCCGACCTCGGTGGAATTGGCCATGAGCTCTTCGCTCTCGATCACGTTGATTGTGGCCAGCGCTGCGGCGATGCATACCGGATTCCCGCCAAAGGTTGAGGCATGCGATCCCGGAACCCAATCCATGATCTCGGCTTTGCTCATCGTGATTCCGAGAGGCATCCCTGAAGCAATGCCCTTCGCCATGCAAACGATGTCTGGCTGCACGCCTGTGTGTTCGATTGCCCACCATTTTCCGGTGCGGCCGGCGCCACTCTGAACTTCGTCGGCGACCAGCAGAATTCCATGACGATCACAAATTCGGCGAAGTTCCTGCATGAAGACATCCGGCGCAACGACATAACCGCCCTCGCCTTGAACCGGCTCTACAAAAATTGCCGCGACTTCCTCGGGAGGAAGCGTTGTCTTGAACAATTTATCTTCGATGAAGCGCGCGCAATCCAGCGAAAATGCCTCGGCACTTCGCCCTTCGGGACGACGATAGACGTCAGGATAAGTTACATGCGTGACGCCCGGGACCGGAGGTCCAAAGCGCCGTTTCTGCTGCGGCTTTGATCCGGTCAGCGACAGCGCGCCCATGGTGCGCCCATGAAACGCGCCAAAAAACGCGATGACGTTCTGCCGCCTGGTGTGATAACGCGCAAGCTTTAGAGCACATTCAATCGCTTCCGCGCCAGAGTTTCCGTAATAAAACTTATGCGGACCCGGCATGGGAGCAATCTTGGTCAACCGCTCCGCCAGAGTGACCAGACTCTCGTAATAAAAGTCCGTGCCCGACATATGAATCAATTCGCCGGCCTGCCGCTTGATCGCAGCGACTACTTCAGGATGGCAATGTCCGGTGGAAACGACCGCTATGCCTGCTGAGAAATCGAGAAAATCGTTGCCGTCCACATCGGTAACAACCATGCCGCGGCCTTGCTTGGCCACGAGTGGATACGAGCGCGTGTAAGACGGCGAAATATACTTCGCGTCGCCCGCCAGAATTCGTTTTGCGTTGGGACCGGGAAGAGCGGTGATAATCTTCGGCCCGACTAAAGTAGCGGTTTCCATAAATCCTCCAAAATCACGATTGCGAGCGGGTAACTTCCTGGCTGGGCGAAACGCTAACAAGACATTTTTGCCGCGAGCCCTTCAGAAATCGGAGAGGGTCTAAAACTAGTCGCTACCAAAGAGACTGGGACGTACCTGAGAAGGGAGCACCGCTAAGTGGCGGCGCGGGCAAACCAGCGAATGCAGCCAGCAAAAAGGCAAATGCGAATTGGGTCGTTGAAGCCGCATAGAGAAACAATCCTAAATTCATTATAGACCCGGGCGGCGACCGTCGTAACCCCCTTACGGGCCACGCCCTTCGTGCCGTTTTCCAAGGCGACTGACTCATTGCCATTAGAGCGATAGCCAGAAATTAGACAAACTCATGACAGAGTGATGACAACCCGCACCACGGGTTAGCTAGGATTCGAAGCTGGGTCAGACGGTGTTACAGGCAAAGCTGCTTAAAACAGCGCTGCCGATCGGAACTGACCCACCAGGTTCGCACAATACACAAGGAGAAATCCCCCATGCATCGCCGCATTATTGCGTTTACGTTCACGTTTGTGTTCATCCTGATGGTTGCTTCCACCGCATCCTTCGCCCAATATCAACTCACGAATCTAGTTTCAAATCAGGTAGGCCAGGCAAAACATATTGATCCCTTACTGGTAAACGGCTGGGGTCTTGCCCGCGCCGCGACCTCACCATTCTGGGTAAGTGACCAGGGTTCGGGTTGGAGCACTTTGTACAACGGTTCAGGCATTAAGCAGGGCCTGGAAGTTGAGGTTCCTACCGCGAGCGGCTCCGGTGCTGGCTCGCCAACCGGGGTCGTATTCAATGGCTCCGCAGAATTCCAGGTGAAGGGAAAGTCAGCGCCCTTCATCTTTGCAACACTCGACGGAACAATCAGCGCCTGGTCGCCGGGCAACGACTTCAATAACTCCATCATCGTCGTGCCCGCAGCAGGAGGCGCTTCCTACACCGGTCTGGCGATTACCAGCAATGCCTCTGGAAATTTCCTCTTCGCGGCCGACATTGCCAACAATAAGGTGGACATGTTCGACGGCACCTTTACCCTCGTGAAGTCGTTTACTGACACAAGCCTTCCCGCTGGGTTCGCACCGTTCGGCATCCAGGACCTCAACGGCCTACTGTATATCGCATTTGCCGATGCGTCGGGCGCGGCAGGAGGATTTATTGATATCTACAGCGAGGACGGCACGTGGTTGAAGACTCTGGCCCAAGGCAAACCATTAAATCAACCCTGGGGCATCGCAGCGGCGCCAAAAAATTTCGGGCCGCTCAGTAATACTCTGCTGGTCTCGAACAATACCAATAGCGGCACTATCAATGCCTTTAACGCCATCACCGGCGAGTTCGTAGGGACGATTAAAGACACCAATGGCAAGGCGATTCGCATTGACCAGCTGTGGGGAATTGAGTTTGGTGGCGGAACAGCCAGCAACGGAAGGACGAATGAATTGTTCTTCACCGCAGGTCCGTCGAACAACCTCGCTGGAACCTTCGGCTCGATTTCACTCAAGTAGCGGTGACGCTGGCGCGGGCAGATTGCGCAAGGAAAGGCTGCCTTCTTAGGCGGCCTTTTTATTGTGAACCTACTGCAACGCTGACTGCGTCAGCTTTACGGCACAATAGGGAGTGGCTGTTCCACCCGCAACGTGGCAGTTCTGTCCATTCACTGAGCCTGGCGCGAGAGTGCTGAAGTATAGGTTTGTTCCGCCGTTGGACACCTGATTGTCAACAACGATGCTGCTTGTCCCTCCGAGCTTGTGGGGAGTTGTGACGCAAGTGGAGGTCGGGCTGCCGTTCGAGCAGTTCGAAGAAGCCGGAAGTCCCGCGGTGATACTCGAACTCTTCACAAAGCCGTCGTTCGAGCCGTTAGAAGTGCCGCCGACTCCGAAAAATAACCGGTCCGTGGTTCCATCGAAAAACTCGGTCAGCGGTGAACACTCATCGCCGATTGAAGAATTCACCGCCCACGTGGTCGTCGGAGGAGTTCCATTGTTAAGCTGGCCAGCGGTGAAGGGATACATATAGATCTTGGGATTTGATGGAACCAATCCGCCGCCCGCGGCTTGCGTTCCGGACACGAATCCGCAAGCCATAATATGGCCCCTGGTGGTACCGGTCGTCCAAAATTGGTTGTCGAAGTCTCCTGCGTGAACGTTCCCCGTGGTGCAATCACCTCGGCCGGTAGCAGATCCGAGATCAACCGTGTTCGATGTGCTGATCACTGTGGCCGACGTGAAGTTTGCGGGTAGTTGGGTTATCGCCCCGCCAATCCCCACGACGCTACTGCATCCCGTGAACGCGAACACCTGATCAACTCCAGGATTGGCACTATCGGTCACGACAATCGGCGGATCAACGACGCCCACGCCGTTTTGCGGGGGATTCTCGGCCGTCCATCCAATCGAGACCGTGGCAGCGGTGGTTTTTGCAGGATTGACGAGGTTTATCGCGTAAAGGAAGCCGGTTCCGTCGCCGATGAAAATTTTCCCCGTATTGTCATCCACTGTGGGATTAGTCAAAACTTTGCTGAAGGTTGCAGTGGACACTGTTACTGGCCAGTTAGCGTCCGCGGCAACTACGGGCGTTCCGCCGCCAAAAACTGGACTGATTTTATAAAGCTTGCCATCCACAGTGCCTACGTAGGCGGTGTCGGTTCCGTAATCAATCCACGGTGAAGTTGGCGTGCCCGCGCCGGAGATCTGGACCGTGGTCATGCAATTTGCTGTTGTCGGCTTGGCACAAGAGCTAGGTGTCGAAGGAGCGCGCACAGTGCCAGTTTGCGATGGCGGCGCGGGAATTGGATTCGGCAGCACCAGCACGTGGAAAAACGAACCGGCCGTCGCCGTTTCTACAAAAGCTACTTTAGTGCCGTCTTCCGAGATCGACGGAGAGGTCGTAATTTTTCCCCCACCTTGCGTCACCGTGTTATAGGCAAAAGATACCCAGGGAGCACCGCCGTTGCAGGCGGGGCTCGCCCCGGTGTAGAGGTTGTTTATTCCGACCATGTTAGCCTGGACCCCGGAAACAACGGTCAGCCCGAGCAGCACGAAATCGTTGTTGCAACTTTGTTTGGTGACGTCGAATCCGTACTTGGCCGGAGACTGATCGGCAGGAACAAATCCATTTTCGAGCGAGACCGCCCAATCAACCTTCATCGCGTTCTTATGCCGTCTCTTGGCCCGCTTTGCCGCTTCAATCGCGGTCCTGCGCATGACCATGTTGTAGACGTGCCGGGGTTCGGTGATCCCTGCCTTGAGCGTGGCTGAACTGTCGTCCCCGGTCATTACAAGGTGTCGCGAACTCCAGTCCTGAGGATACCCAAAATGGGTCTCGGCGGTCGCGTCGCCGTTTTCGGCTCCGTTCCCCGCTGCCTGGAGCGATGCCGGTACGCATAGCGCGAGACCAAGCACCAAATGAACAAACAGCCCTTTAAACCCCTGCATACGGCACACCCTTCATTCTGCTGATAGACCTTTGTGAGTTCAATATTACGGGATTTTGCAGCAGATTCCCACTATGGGAAATGCGGAGCAACCGCCCCTTTCGTAACTTCGGCGAGGTACTGAAGATGGAAAGGGCCAAGCCGAAGAATCAACCCAACGCTCGTATCTTTGGTTCACCTATATGATCAGGGTCAGAGCAGCGAAAGTTTTGAGCTGCGAAACATCATACCCAGAGCTCGGGAAACTTTCCGGATGAGCACAGCGATTATCGTCAGAAACAACAGTACGAGTACAGCGGCTGAATAAGGGTGGGCCGTCGCAAACCAAGTTAAGCCGACGGCGAGAACATCTTCCCCAAGACTTAAGGCGGTATTAGAAAGCGGCTCCGGAGATGGCGTCACGACGGCGCGCAAGGCGGTCTTGCTGCCATGAGCGGCAAGGGCGATGGCTCCCCCAATTATGGTCGCCAGCATTTGCTTCAGCGGAGAAAGCTGAGATGTTGCGCCGAAGGCCAAAAGGGCTGCGACGGGCACGCGTACAAAAGTGTGCAGGGCGTTCCACATCAGATCAACAACCGGGATTTTGTCCACAACGAATTCGATTGCAAATAGACCAAGACAAGCACCGATAATCCACCAATCTGCCAGAGCATGCAGTCCCGACGGCAACTGAAGCAGGTTAGCGTGGGCGAGGATCCCTAACGTCGCGACCGTGGCGTATACGTTAAGACCGGCGGCGAAGCTGATCGCAACTAATAAAGCTGCGATCTGATTTCCCTGCAAATTGACAGCGTGAAACATTGTGACAAGATGGTATCGCGGCTGCATGGCCATGGCGAATACGAGGCCATCATGTACCTTCACGTATGATGTCGGCCTGGAGGCGCTTTCATGCTGTCCATTCGCCCTGCAACGGTCAAAGATGCGACGCTGCTGAGAACACTAATCCGCGAGTTGGCCGATTACGAACATGGACTCGAACACGTTTCGATCACCGAAGCGGATATCGCGCGGGATGGCTTCGGCCCGCAACAAAAGTTTCGTGCCGTCATTGCCGAATGGAATGGAGATTCCGCCGGGTACGCGCTCTTCTTCGAAGTCTATTCAACGTGGCGAGGGCGTGCCGCGCTGTTTCTTGAGGACTTATTCGTGCGTCCGCAATTTCGGGGTAACGGAATTGGCAAGGGATTGCTCGCGCACGTCGCTGGTGTGGCGCGCAAGGAAAACTGCTACGGAGTGAAGTGGGAAGTGCTGGACTGGAACCAATTGGCAATTGATTTCTACAAATCTATTGGCGCCGAATTCAGAAACGAGTGGCGTTCAATGCTCCTGACAGGGGAACCGTTGCAGCGCTTCGTCAGCAAAGTTTCAAGATAGGCCGCAGACGCTCTTGTCCGCGCTTGCTGCAACCAATGGAAACGGGGGCAAGAGCCTGATCTACGAAGTCCTACGGCCAGCGTTTCGCCGTATCTTCCCATCCCGCAGCGCGCGCTGGTTGAGGCGGCGCGGCATTAACGGCAGCGGGTTGAGGTATCCGAATAGGGGTTTGCGCTGGTGCGGGAGTCGCCAGCGTGGGTTTGTTGCCCGCTTCCATGCCGGCTTCCTTCTCGTCGGATAAAAGCGGTGCGGCCACCCTCAACGCTTCAACTTCCTTTTCCAACCTGGAAAGCTCCAGCTCTTTCTGTCTCAAAACCTCGTAAACATTCTTCATAGCCTGGGCACCTATAGGGAAATTTTCCGGCACTAACGTTAATTCGCACTGTAGGGACAGCGCACATTTTTGTCAAGAAGGAAGCACAAACAGAGAAAGCGACAAGCAGCGCTCAACTCGAATCAATCCCAAAATACTGACAGTCATCCTGAACTTGCGAAGGATCTCGCGCGTAGCGGATCTGCACTCTGCCCGCTTGACAGCCGAGGTAGNNAGTCATCCTGAGCTTGCGAAGGACCTCGCGCGTAGCGGATCCGCACTCTGCCCGCTTGGACAGCCGAGGTACCTCCGCAGCTTGATTTAGACTTCACTTTATGGGAGACCTCGGCAAAACCTTGGTATTTCTAGGTGGAACGCTCGTCGTCACTGGGATAATTCTGGTTCTGCTTGGGCGCGCCCAAGTCCCCATCGGACGCCTTCCCGGCGACTTCATTTACCGCGGTAAGAACTCCACATTCTATTTCCCGCTGGCGACTTCGATCCTCGTGAGTGTTGTGCTTTCGATATTGCTTTACGTAATCGCAAGATTTCGACGATAAAAATATTCGCCTGCTACGTCACTTTGGTAGATGCGGCGCCTTCCCTCTGAAAGCGGTAGTTGCCCTTTCTCTCGGTCGCAATGGCCTCGGCGACATTCAAGAATGCGCGTGCTGCGTGAGAAAGGCTGGCGGACTTGCGATAAACCATCCGCAGCTTTCGGTGGAGGCGCAATTCGCGCACCGGAATCCGTACGAGCTCGCCTCGGGCGAGTTCGCTTTCCACGCTGATTTCAGGCAATAACGCTACACCGTTTCCCATCGCTACGAATGTTTTGATCGCCTGCAAGGTGGGCAGTTCAATATCCATGTGCAACGGGGTCTTGTATTGCTTGAAAGCCTGGATCACCTTTTCGCGATAAGGCGACGGCACGATGTGGGCCACGAATGATTCGGTGCCAAGTTGCCGTATGCTGACTTGAGTCTCCTTCGCCAGCGGATGTTGCGGCGGAACGACAAAAATCAGTTCGTCCAGATAAACGACTGTCGAACGCAGCTGGGGTTCTTGCGGATCGTAAGTCAAAACCCCCATTTCGCAATTGTGGTTGAGAACGTCGTCTGGAATATGGCTGCCCAGCGAGCGCTGAACCATCACTCTAATCATGGGATGCAGGCGCAGGAATTCCGCCAGGACCGGAAGAAGATAAAGCGCCGTGAATTCGTTGGCAGCGATTGCCAGCTTGCCTTTTTGCAGCTCTCGCAATTCGACTAACGCCTCCTGGGCGCTCACGCGTAGGTTCAGCAAGCGTTCGGCATAGTCAAGCAGCACTTTGCCCGCATCCGTCAGCAATCCGCCGCGAGAAGAGCGGTCGAGCAACGGCTCGCCCACATCCCGCTCGAGTTTTTGTATTGTTTGGCTGATCGCGGATTGAGTACGGTGCAATTTTTCGGCGGCACGTGAAAAGCGGCCTTCGCGAGCGACAGTTAGAAAGACTTCAAGCTGTGCCAGATCCATTCCTTCAACCCCATTGCCACGAGCGATTAGCCGCAACACCCGCCCCATAGTATCTTTTGCGGGCCGCACGGCCAACTACCTCGGTCATTTCGGACATGCAAGGTCGCCGCTGTAGCATATCGGTATCCTCTCCAAATTCTGTGCCATGGGAGCGATGCCGATGAAGAAATGGAAGATTGACCGCATAATCAGCGTGGCCACGCTTGTGACTTCGGCGCTGGCGCTGTTTCTCGTGCTCAAGAAGCCTCAGCCCGTGGCTCAGCCGCAACCGCCTGCCGTCGCCGCCGCCAACGCACAATCATTTCAAACCAAGGTACAGCAGCTCGACCAGCCGAAGGAGGCCGGACAACCTCCAGCCGAAGTTCGCCTTAATTCCGACGAGGTGAGTGCTGCGCTGATGCAGGCTGCATCAACCATTCCCGCTTCTGCGATGCAAGCGGCGGCGGGATCCGACCTTCCCAGCACGGTTCCTTCGTCCCCCGATGCGGCGATTGCGCCAGGGGAGCCCGAAGTCAAGGACTACCAGGTGAATTTCGACGGCGACGTTGCCCGCGGACAATTCGTGACCAAGATTGGCGGCAAAGACGTTTACGTTACGCTCGCTGGGCATCTGGGGTCGAAAGATGGATATGCGACTTTTGATCCCACGGAATTCAAAGTCGGCGATCTCAATGTGCCAGTTTCACTGGTGAACGACGCGTTGCAAAAGAGGCTTGGAGAACAGAAGGACCGACTGAAGCTGCCGGACAACGTGGGCGACATGAAAGTTGAAAACGGGCAGTTGGTGATGACGCAGAAGTGAGCCGCAGGAAGCGCACGACTAACAATTACGACTAGGAACCCCTATGAGCGTAATTGCGATTTCGCAACAACTACCGCCTACCGCCGGGAGACCACTGCGTGAACCGTCTGTCCGAAATAGCGGTGCGCAACTGCTCCAGCGTATTCACGCCGAAGACTTTTAGACTCGCACCCCATGATGTGTGTTGTCGAAAGTCAAAAGCCGTCACACACGTTTGATCTGCATAACCGCCCCACTCATAGAGCACGATCGCTGAATCGCCGTTCAGAGCTGCCAACCGAAGGCGCTTGTTCGGAACTCCGGGAATCATGGCATCCGTGCTCATGGCCTCGCCCGGATTGACCATGTCGAACTTGACCCCGACGAAGTTGCATTTCTCGATGTTGCAAAAGGAACCCTTCACTGATTCCGGCAGCTTCCGCACGTCTGTCACGATGACGAAGTTCTCGCGCATCAGCTTGTCAAGTTGCGCCAAACTCATGGTCGCACTGTGATTTTGGAGAGGGACTTCATGTGCGAGAGGCGAATTGTCCAAATGTTCTGCCTTCGTACAGCTGGAAAGGAACAGGCTGACTGTTGTGCAGAGCACCATCACTATCGCTCGTGCCTTCTGGCAGATATTCTTCATTTGCTCGCATCATCCTGACATCGACATGATAAATGATGCTTTTGGGGGACGCGATTGCTGCTTCCGGTTTTTGATCTAACCAATGCGGCTGAAGCGGAACTTTCAAATCAGGCAGCTTGGAGCATCGCGGCAATCCTGTAACATCCAGTCATGCGGCGATTCCGAATCGTTATTGCATGTACGGTGTCGTGGCTTTGCTGCGCATTCGTATTCGGACAACAAGCCGCGCACCCTTCGTCAGACTCGTCCTCTAAGCACTCGCCGAGCATCAAGGGTCTGCCGGAACCCGGCTCAATCACTAACAACGCCTATCGCAATAATTATTTTCGATTTTCATATCAAGTTCCGTTCGGGTGGGTGGATCGCACTTCCGATATGCGCGACGACGTTGAGAGCGGCAAATCAAAAGTATTGTTGGCAATTTTTGAAAGGCCTCCAGCGGCAAGCGGCGAAACAATCAATTCGGCGGTCGTCATCGCAGCGGAGAGTGCGGATTCGTATCCGGGTCTCAAGGTTGCTGCTGACTACTTTGGGCCGCTGACGGAATTGACCGAATCCAAGGGCTTCAAAGTTGTCAACGAGCCTTACGAGTTTCTTGTGGATGGCAGACCGCTTGTACGCGGTGATTTCAGCAAGGACCGCGGCAAACTGGAAATGTTGCAGACCTCCCTGGTTACCCTCGAAAAGGGATATGTCTTATCATTCACATTTCTCGGCGGCACCCAGGACGAAGTAAATGACTTGATTGCAAACCTGAGGTTTGCGGGTCGAAAAAAGACGCCACGAAAGGTGGAGGAGAAAAAATGAAAAAATTTCCCCGCGTTTGTGTCCTGCTGGCACTGGTTGTGTTCCTTACCGAAGGCGTGGGTTTGGGCGCAAGTCACCGTGGCAAATATGTTCTATTTGTGGGCACATACACCAGCGGCGGGAGCCAGGGGATTTATTCCTACCGATTTGACGCGGGATCGGGCCGACTGAAGCCGCTCGGGCTTGCGGCGAAGACCGCCAATCCGTCGTTTCTCGCTGTTGCTCCGGGGAACAACTTTCTGTACGCGGTAAATGAACTCCGCGACTATGAAGGCGCGGCGAGTGGTGGAGTCACGGCGTTTGCCATTCATCGCAAAACAGGGAAGCTGACGCAACTGAATGAAGTCGCTTCACGTGGGGCTGACCCTTGCTACATTTCGTTCGACCGCAGGGGCAAATACGCTCTGGTTGCGAACTATACCGGGGGAAGCGTGGCCGTGTTCCCGCTCTCTTCCGATGGGCGCCTCGGAGAAGCGTCGTCCGTGCTGAAAGACGCCGGTCCGCTCGGGCCGAACCAAAAACGGCAGGAAATGCCTCACGCTCACTTTATTTTGGCTTCCGCCCGCAACCGCTTTGTTTACGTTTCAGACCTTGGGCTTGATCGCGTGCTGATTTATAAGTTCGATGCGACAAAGGGCACTCTAAGCCTGAGCCAGTCCGGTATTGAGTCAAGCAGTAGCGCCGGCAACGCAAGGGATTTCTTTTCTGCGGCCCTAGCCCCCGGCACTGGCCCCCGCCATATCGCTTTTTCGGCGGACGGAAACTTTATGTACGTCATCGGGGAACTGGATTCCACCGTAACCGTGTTTGCGAATGATGAAAAAGAAACCTTCCGCGCCATACAGAAAATATCAACTCGCAAGCCGGGTGCCACCGGCGTCAATGGCGCCGCGGAGATTGCGATTCATCCAAACGGAAAATTTCTGTACGCCTCGAATCGGGGCGATGACAGCATCGCCGCATTTTCAGTTGACAGTGCAAGCGGGAAACTCAGCGTGGTGGAGCAAGTGCCGAGCGGAGGCCATACTCCCCGCAATTTTGCGCTCGATCCCGATGGCACGCGGCTACTTGTCGCCAACCAGGATAGCGGCAATATTGTTGAATTTCGTATTGATGCCAAGACCGGCAGGTTGGAGCGGATGGGAGGTGTTACGAAGGTGCCTTCGCCGGTGTGTCTTGTGTTTGTGCCGGAGGAGTGAGGTATAGGTGGAAGCTGGCCGACAGGCGACCGTTAGCCGCTACGCTTATTCCAACGCTTCGGGGTGTAACGCAATATTCTTCTCGCCGGCAGCTTTCTTCTCTTTATACTTTTTCAGCCAGGCTTCCCAGCTTTTTCCCGCTGCAGGGTCGCGATCGCTGAACGCGAGTGCGCCGATGTCCGCGTAAGAAATCAAAACTTTCTGATTGCTGGCTTTCTCAAAAATGCGCACGAAAGAATCGGCCAAGGTCAGCCCGCTGCGGCGATCGAACAAGTAGCCTTCAATTTTAGAACCGTCTTTGCGCGTGATCGTGATATCGCCGCGAAAGTCGAATGCTTTTTCGAGAGCATGCCGGATTTCCATCTCGGTAGCGAGCGACGGGATCCAGCCTTCGAGTTTTTCGCGTTGATGTCCGGGTGCGATTTCAAGAGTGTCTGGATTGGCGGACGGGGTATGGGTTTGCATTCTGTCTGGCGCGGGGTTGGATGCCCGATCAGCCTTCATGCGTTAGTTCCCTGCAAAGAATCAGACGCTTCAATCTGCACGAGGGGACCGGGAACTCGGGGTTCTGACGCCTCATCCAATAACCTCAGCGCTCCGCGATCAGGGTAACGATTGAAGAGCGTGGCTTTAACCGTCGCCAGGAATCCGCCGAGCGAGCCGAACTGGTCGTTGACTGCCGACGCTTCGTATCCGCTGTGAACCATGCAGTTCGCGCACTTGGGATTTCCTGACTCGGTGCCGTAATTTGACCAATCGGTTTCGTCGAGCAGTTCCTGGAATGTATCGGCGTACCCGTCCTGAAGCAGGTAACAGGGCTTTTGCCAGCCAAAAATATTGTAGGTTGGCATTCCCCACGGGGTGCATGTGTATTGCCGCTTGCCCATCAAGAATTCCTGGAACAGCGGCGAGAGATTAAATTTCCAGTTCTTCTTGCGATTGGAGAGGATGGCGCGAAACAATCTGCGAGTTCGGGCACGCCCCAAAAAATGCTGCTGGTCGGGAGCTTTGTCGTAAGAATATCCCGGCGAGAGCATCATTCCTTCGACACCGAGGTCCATCATTTCGTCGAAGAAAGCGCGCACGCTGTTAGGATCGGCGCCATCGAACAAAGTTGTATTTGTCGTTACGCGAAACCCCCGCTTCAGCGCTTCGCGAATGCCCTCAATGGCAATCTCGTATCCACCTTCGCGGCATACGGAAAAATCATGATGTTCGCGCTGCCCGTCCATGTGAACGCTGAAAGTCAGATACTTGCTCGGCTTGAAGAGGTGGATTTTTTCTTTCAGTAACAGAGCGTTGGTGCAGAGATAAATATATTTTTTGCGCTCGACCAGGCCTTCGACAATTTTGCCGATCTCCGGATGCATGAGGGGTTCGCCGCCGGGGATGGAAACCATCGGCGCGCCACATTCGTCCACGGCGCGAAAACATTCTTCCGGGGTCAGATCCCTCTTCAAAACATGAGCCGGATACTGAATCTTGCCGCATCCCGCGCAAGCCAAATTGCAGCGAAACAAAGGCTCAAGCATGAGGACCAGCGGATACTGCTTCCGCCGCGCGAGTTTCTGGCCGAGGACGTACGTTACAACCGTCCACATTTGTGAAACCGGAACACCCATAGTTAAAACGTTCTCCTGAGTCTCTTATGTTAGCAGGTTAGAACACGATGCTAGCAGGTTGGAACAGTTCCTAGTTCTCAGTTTGACCCAGTTCTCAGTTGAGTGATTCGGGTGTTACAAGCCCCTGAAAACGGCTGTTTCTATGTTATAATTGATAAAGTCCTGCATTAGCATAAGTGGCAGTAATTTCAGTAGGTTGAGCAAGCATACGGCGGTCCAAAAGTCACTTCTTTTCACGCGGAGTTGAATGGCCACTAAAGAGATCACTACGCCTGTAGCAGCCGATCCAAAATCTAAGAACGGACGCCCCGCGACCGACGGGAACGGCAACGGCGATTACAACGCGGACTCGATAAAAGTCCTGGGCGGAATGGAAGCCGTTCGCCTGCGCCCCGCAATGTACATCGGCTCGACGGGAGAGATGGGGCTGCACCATCTTGTCTATGAAGTAGTTGATAACTCCGTGGACGAAGCGCTCGCTGGGCACGCCGACAAAGTCGAAGTCACTATTCACCTCGACAACTCCATCACCGTGGTGGATAACGGTCGCGGCATTCCTGTGGACACGATGGACATTGACGGCGAGAAAGTGCCGGCCGCCCAGGTTGTCATGACCAAGCTCCATGCCGGAGGAAAATTCGACAACTCTTCGTACAAAGTTTCTGGAGGACTGCACGGCGTCGGTGTCTCTTGTGTGAATGCGCTCAGCGAAGATTTGGATCTGGAGATCTGGCGCGATGGCTTCACGTGGGAGCAGACCTATGCAAAAGGCGAGCCGACCAGCAAGCTGAAAAAAGCGGGCGCTACCAAAAAGCGCGGCACCAAAGTTCACTTCCTTCCTGACAAGAGCATTTTCACCGTCAGCGAATACAACTACGACACGCTCGCCCAAAGGCTGCGCGAACTCGCGTTCCTGAACAAGGGCCTGCTGATTACGCTTACCGACGAGCGCACCACGGACGCCAAGACCGGCGAGCCTAAGACTGCCGATTTCAAATACAACGGCGGCATTGCGGAATTTATCAAGCACCTGAATCGCGGCAAGCAGGTTCTTCACGACAAGCCGATTTACATGGAAGCCGACCGCGACGGCGTGGTGATGGAAATCGGACTGCAATACAACGACGCCTATTCCGAAACCGTGTTCAGCTTCGCAAACAACATCAATACCGTTGATGGCGGATCGCATCTCTCCGGTTTTCGCACCGCACTCACTCGCACCATCAACTATGCCGGGCAGCAGATGGGCCTGTTCAAGGATGTAAAGGAAAACCTCACCGGCGACGATGTGCGCGAGGGACTGGTCGCGGTGATCA
>PNAR01000168.1 GCA_003169715.1 Acidobacteriaceae bacterium
TTGTACTCCCGCATTTTCTGCTGGAGCAGTTCCAAATATCCGGCGCCGTTGGTTGGCAATGTATCGCGGCCATCCATGAAAGCGTGAATGAAGACGCGCTCCACTCCATTCTGCTTTGCCATTTTCAGCAGCGCATGAAGATGGGTCTGATAAGAATGAACGCCTCCGTCAGAGAGAAGCCCAAAGAGATGCAGTTGGCGGCCGTCGAGGCGAGCATTCTTCATCGCTGCCAGCAGTACCGGATGCTGAAAGAATTCGCCGTTCTGAATCATTAACTCGATGCGGGTACTGTCCATATGAACGATCCGCCCGGCGCCGATGTTGAGATGTCCGACTTCGCTGTTTCCCATTTGGCCGTCGGGCAAGCCGACATAGTGGCCGCTCGTGTGAATGAGCGTATTGGGATATTCGCGAAGAAATCTGTCATAAGTGGGTTTGCGCGCAAGCGCAATAGCGTTGGATTTGGTTTCAGCGCGGTATCCCCATCCATCGAGGATGATCAGAACTAGAGGTTTGGGATGAGTCATAGGCTTCTAGCTTTTGGCTCCAGGCTTTTAGCTTTTGGTTGCTCCGTGTGCGAAGGCAAATTATACGTTCTATTACGTGGCACTGCCTTGTCGGCTTTATACTCGTCATCAAGGAGATACTCATGTCTGTCAGCGAACTTCTATTGGTTGAATTTGATGAAGAAATGAAAAAGACGCGCACGACATTGGAGCGTGTTCCGGTGGACAAAAAGGATTTTAGACCGCATCCGAAATCAATGGTGCTTTCTAAGCTCGCACCACACGTCGCACAGCTTGCGGGCTTCGGGCTCACGATACTAACTACTCCTGAATTTGACTTCGCCCAGGGAAGTTTCAAACCATTACCTTTTGAGTCCGCGGCTCAACTTGCGAGCGCTCTCGACGAAGGCGCAGCCAAAGTCCGCGCTGCACTGCAAAATACGCCGGATGCGGCATGGCAGGACAATTGGCAGCTAAGTTCTGGAGGCAAGACAATTTTTAAGGGTTCGCGTTTTCTCGCCTACCGCGAGATGTTCATGAATCATCTGGTACATCATCGGGCGCAGCTTGGTGTCTATTTGCGTTTGAATGAGAAACCCGTCCCTGCGACCTATGGGCCCTCCGCGGATGACACAATGGGATTCTGATGCGACTTCGAGATTTCCTATACATCTTTGAACATGTGGGGTCGCATCTCTAGAGAAATATCCACGCGTCATCGGGTACCAACGGGAGCAGCTTCCATGAACGTTAAAGAAGCGAGGGTCCTTAATGGGCTGGGAATTCTAATGCTTTCTATAGCGATTTCGCAGCCGCTGCAGGCGCAAACTTCGCAACCGAGCCCGAATAATCAACCGGCGTCAACATCTCACGAAAAGACGCCGCCTTCCGACAACCTGCCCGATGCTCCTTCCGGCAGCAAGACGACCGAGCCCTCGCTGGGAGATCTCGGCTTCCCATCGGCGCAAACGCAGAGCAATCCGGAAGAACAGGCGAGGCTCGACAAGCGAACTCATATGCTGAAGATTCATCAGCGCATGGGGTTGATCACGACCGTTCCTCTGCTGGCCACGCTGCTCACTTCCCTCAACGCCGGCGGCAAGAACACAAGCACAACTTCGCGCAACGTGCATAATGCACTGGGCGCGGTGACCGCGGACCTGTATTTCACGACTGCTTACTTCGCCATCCGCGCGCCGAGGATTCCGGGAACCCAAACTAAAGGTCCCATCCGCTTGCACAAAGCTCTGGCTTGGATTCACGGCCCGGGAATGATCCTGACACCCATTTTAGGGATCATGGCATACGATCAGCGAAACCGCGGAGAAAAGGTTCACGGGCTCGCCGCAGCCCATGCGCCGGTAGCCATCATTACGGCTGGAGCGTTTGGGGCGGCTCTTCTATCCGTTTCGCTTAAGTTCTAAACATTTATGAATAAGAAAATTGTGCTGCTCTTTCTGTTTGTCCCGCTGCTTATGGCGCTGCCGGTTTTTGCGGCGGATAGCCAGTGGGTTTTAGAACAGTCCACCCTCGCTTACCATGTTTCGCATCCGCTGCACCAGACGGAGGGCATGAGCCACGCGGCCCGGGGCAAGGGGGTCTGCCATGATGGACAATGCGATTTTCTTATTGCAGTGCCAGTCAAGTCGTTTGATTCGGGAGACAGCAACCGTGACCTTCACATGCTTCAGGTAACGCGGGGGGCGCAATTTCCCATGGTCACTGTGCGAACGCGCCTGCCGGAAACAGTTGCGTCGTCAGCAACGATCAATGCTGATCTCGAGGTCCAGTTTGCTGGACAGACCGCCGACTATAAACAGGTTCCGTTCCAACTGACGACTCAAGGCAACGAGACTAAAATCTCCGGGACAATTCCGGCGACGCTCTCCGACTTCAAGATTGATCCGCCGACGTTATTGACGCTCCCTATTAAGAACGAGATTCCGGTGCGGGTGGAAATGACCTGGCGGAAGCAGTGAGGGCAGCAGGCGCGGCCGCTGGGGTGTAGCGCCGGGGAAGCCTCATTCCCAGAAGAGAGCCTCGATCTCCTTAGGCAAGGGATCATTGAAGTCGTCGGGAACGACGAACTCGCCTTTCGCCGATCCGAGCATAAACTTCCTCGGGGAGTCGCCGACCGGCACGACCTTAGCGATTGGCTTGCCGCCCTTGACGATGATGATTTCTTCCCCCAAAGCAGCACGCCCAATCAGCCGCTATAGGTTGTTGTTGGCGTAGTAATGCTAACTTCCATTGGTTTTTCTAGGCGCGGAGTCTGAGACGCGACGGTCGGGATCCGCCACTATTATATATTTCGCATGGCGAGCCGAGGCATGAATCGTCAAACTGCGGTGGTTATTCCGGAGCGACTCCTGATGTCTTTCCTTGGGACAAGTACCCGGTACCCCGAATTCTCTACAAATACTCTCCACAAGAGCGACTCCATATCCTCACGCAATGCCTTATCCGCTTTAGCCAACGCCACGTTTTCGAAGACATGTTCGAACTGCTCCCTGAGGTGGCGACCTTCGGGGGAAGCGAGGACGAGATCAGAATGCTTATGGGGATTAACCCTGTACTCAGTCGCCATTGGTGAACTGCGCGAGGCAATTATCGAGCATCTCCGATCTCCAGGTCGCGAGGTAGAATTAATACACTCGCCGCGATTGGCGCTCGCTACCGGCACGTTCCCGTAAACTTCTCCGGTCTCTGTTTGTGAGTGCATGCGCTATCCTTTGTAGTTCAGCGCCTTCAATCCCAGAAATCTCGCCGCATCTCCCAATTCTTCCTCGATCCGCAACAACTGGTTGTACTTTGCGATGCGATCGGTTCGGGACGCTGATCCGGTCTTGATTTGCCCTGCTCCGGTTGCGACTGCCAAGTCGGCGATGAATGTGTCTTCGGTTTCGCCGGAGCGGTGGGAAATGATGGAGTTGTAGCCGGCTTTGCGGGCTAGTTCGATGGCGTCGATGGTTTCGGTGACGCTTCCGATCTGATTCAGCTTGATCAGGATGGCGTT
>PNAR01000519.1 GCA_003169715.1 Acidobacteriaceae bacterium
GGCTCTATGAAGTGTATCTACGGACCGAAACCCTTCGTGTGATCAAGCCCTATCTGGTGCTGGGAGTGGTTTGTGTTTTGTGGGCGCTAATTATTTTGCGCACAAAATTCCCGGCGATCCAGAGCGAGCACGAACAAAGCTCCGGTGACCACGGACATTTTCGTGAACTCTTTCGCTACCGGCATTTCATATTGGCGGTAATTGCCCAGTTTCTTTATGTCGGCGCACAGGTGGGAACGTGGAGCTATTTCATTCAGTACGTGCAGGAATACACCCATCGGCCCGAAAAAATAGCGGGCTATTTTCTTACTGGAACTTTGGCTGCGTTTGGCGTGGGCAGGTTTCTTTCCGCTTATCTGATGCGCACCGTTCCGCCGAACAAATTGATGGGAGCTTACAGTCTGGCGAATGTCGCGCTCGTTTCGCTTGGGATCCTGTTTCCGGGTTGGCTTGGCCTGTGGTGCGTATTTCTCACCAGCTTCTTTATGTCACTGATGTTCCCAACCATCTTTGCCCTGGGACTCAAGGGTCTGGGGCCAAACACAAAATTAGGCGGATCGCTGCTGGTGATGGCCATCGTGGGAGGAGCGGTCCTCACTCCGCTCATGGGTCTCGTCTCAGAGGTATCGCACGGAATCGCGCTGGCCTACGTGGTCCCGCTCGTCGCGTACGTGTACATTTCCTTTTATTCTTTTTTTGGGTCCAGGCAGAGCAACGCGTTGGCGTAAGCCGGGTTCTTTCCCGAAGGACACGTGAAATCAAATTTCTTATGCAACATCGGTTATGGCGACCGCTCGAAACTTCCACCCCGGAATCTACGTCTCGAATTCTCCGAAGCGTGTACGTTGCTCTGAGTCGAGAGATTTGTTTGATTTGAACGTGAGGCCAGCACCGACGCCGCTGCCAAGCTATCCAACTTTTGCAGTGAGCATTGATATTGATCCTCCGTCAACGCCTTCAATCGGAAACGTGATCACTTCGCCCTCCTGCCTACTGCCAATCACGTAGAGCAGTGGCAGATAGTGATCTGGCGTCGGGATGGAAAGCATAGCCTCGGGTCCAAGGCTCTCATAATCGATCAGGGGCTTATATTCCCCCGCGATCATCATTTGTTTCGCTTCTTCCTCGAAACGGATCGCCCAATCGTACGGGTCGGGCATGTGTCGGCCCCATGCGTAGGCGTGTAGGTTATGGACCAGGTTCCCGCTCCCTACAATTAAGATGCCTTCGGCTCGCAACGGCGCCAGTTTCCGGCCGATCTCGAAGTGGACCGAAGCCGGCTGTGCTTCATCAATGCTCAGTTGCACCACCGGAACATCGGCGTTGGGATAGACGTGCCGCAGTACCGACCATGTTCCGTGATCGAGCCCCCACGAGTCGTCGAATCCGACTGGTAGAGGCTTGAGCATGTTTTGTACCCTGCGAGCAAGTGCTGGATCTCCCGGAGCTGGGTACTGCACCTGGTAGAGCTCTTGCGGAAAGCCTCCAAAGTCGTGAATCGTTCTGGGGGATGTGCTGATGGTGACGCCAGTACCAGGCACAAACCAGTGGGCGGAAATAGACAGAATGGCCTTTGGCCTTGAGACTTCCGTCCCGATCTGCCGCCATGCCGCGGTGTAGCGGTTCTCCAATACGGCGTTTAGAGGATTGCCGTGTCCGAAAAAGATTGCCGGCAGCACTTGAGCCATACTGAAACACCTCTCAATTCGCCCCGTTCAGATCATCATCGCGCCGCGTGCACTCAGGCCGCCGATGGAAATTCAAAGACTCTCCCATCGCCACCAGGGATTCCATGCAACGCAGCTTCGGAAATGTTGGTAGTGTATCAGTTTGAAAACAATCAATGAGTTATCGCATAGTGTCTGCACAGATTGGTGCTGGCTTGCAAATGCGTAGTTTTGGCGGTTGACATGAAGGTCGGGCGCGGGTAATATTTCCGCGTTGGGCAGCAGGAGCAACACATAGAAATACTTTATGCACAAAAGCTACTTAATGAGCAATGCCGTTCTTTGGGCCGCTGCAATCCTTGCTTCGGCGGTGATTCATGCGCCTGTTGTTTTAACCATCATTATCTTGCCGACATTGGCTTTCGCCTCTCTCGTAATAATCCGTCCCAAGTCTAAGGATTCGGATTGTCAAAAAATCACGCCAATCGCCTAACAAAATCGGCGGAGCCAAACTAAATTAAATTTGCTCTCGAGAGCAGTTCTTCCACAGTCCAAACGTGGTCTGTAATCCAATGTTACGATCAACGATTCGCCAGAATATGGGGATCGAGGAGTGACGCCGGCATCTCCAGGCCGGTCCAGAAGACGATGCTGTTGGCCGCTTGCGATCAACAACCCATCACCGGCCTTTCGCGTCACGGGGATTATAGCCGCAAAGTTATTTCACCAGACGACATCTTGAAGCCGTTGGACGTGAGGGCAGGTAGTGGGTCACTTTGAGTAAACTGCTTACCGCGCTGGAGGAGTACGGTCATGCTGAGCGAGGTTGAGCTTCCGCTTGCGGAAGCTCAATGAGTCGAAGCACCCCTATAACCAGAGGTCATTTTAGGAAATAGGGGTCCTTCGGTTCGGTTCTTCTTCGCAAGCGAAGAA
>PNAR01000453.1 GCA_003169715.1 Acidobacteriaceae bacterium
AGCTGCGCCACAGGCCCACTTTTCATCGCGTCGTGTTGTATGCTAATTCTCGCTTAGCCGCATTGGATAGTCAAACGTACATGCGAGAAGCCAATTCTTCCTCAAAGCTGAGATAATGCATATGCTGAGATGGAATTAAAACTATTGACTATGCCTCGAAAATGGATTCACACACTTGAATGGTCCCTTTTATTGGTGCTCCTTGCGGGAATGAGTTTTGCACAAACCGCATCTTCGGACACCGCAGGCGCTTCAGCGCCGGTCTCTTATTCTTCAGTGACTCAGTTGAACGACTTGCTGTCGAACTTACAGCAAGCTTCGCAGGCTACTCAGCTCGACTTAGCCAAACTGCGGATAGAGAAATGGAAGACTGACGGAGCCGCCAAGCGTCAGACTGACGCTGACGTTCAATCCATCCAGCGGAACCTTCAAAGCGCCATGCCTGAAATTGTTGGGCAGCTCAAAAACTCGCCGGAAAACTTGCCTGAGACTTTCAAGCTCTATCGAAATCTTGACGCACTCTACGACGTATTCGCGTCGGTGGTGGAATCCGCCGGAGCGTTCGGCTCCAAAGATGAGTTTCAATCGTTACAAAACGACTTGAACGCCATTGAAAAATCGCGGCACGTGGTTGCCGACCGAATGGAAGCTCTTTCCACCGCGAAGGAAAACGAATTAGGACATTTACGCGTTGAGTTGCGGAATGCTCAGGCAACGATCAGCGCCGCACCTCCCAAAAAGGTTGTCGTGGACGACACCGAGCCAGCCACGAAGCCAACGAAGAAGAGGGTGACGCGGAAGCCGCTTAAGGCCAAGCCGGCGACAACCGCTCCCGCGACAACTGTTCCCCCGCAATAGTCCCCATGTGAGTTCCGCGTTAACCTTTGCGTATCAGACAGTTGCCGTCCTCGCATCCCGATGGGCGACCGCGGTGTTACTCCGACAGGAACTATGCCTCCTCCTTCGGGGTCTAATACAGATGTGAGAATAGTGTTGATGGTCCGAAATCGCTCGAAAGCTGACGATATTTGTGTGATATCGCGCCGCCAAAAAGATCCTATAATCGGGGGGACGCCATGACGACTCTGGCGGGGGCTGCCAGCTTGGGTAATCTCGCTAGCGCGATAGGAATCGGGACAGAGGAATCGGCCATCGTTGCCGAGCTCAAGGCGGGATCCGAAGAAGCCTATGCCTCACTGATCGGTCAGTTTCATCAGCCTATCTATAGCCTGGTGCATCGTGTTGTGAACGATCCCTCCGATGCCGCGGATACCACGCAGGAAGTCTTCCTGAAAGTATTCCGGGGAATGAAACACTTCCATGGAGAGTCCAGCCTGAAGACTTGGATTTATCGCATCGCAATTCATGAAGCTTCAAACCGGAGACGATGGTGGTTCCGGCACAAGGCACATGAAGTTTCCATAAGCGAGCCGAGTTCTACGTACCAACCTGATCTTGCGCCGCTTGAAATCCTGGTTGATAAAGCGGATTCGCCTTTCGATAGCGCGGCCCATGAAGAAGTGCGGGTAAGAGTGGAACAGGAATTGAGGAAGGTTTCGGAACCCTATCGGACTACCGTTGTTCTGCGCGATCTGGAAGGGATGTCCTACGAAGAAATTGCGGAGATCATGCAAGTGTCATTGGGGACAGTCAAGTCCCGGCTTACCCGTGGGCGCAATGCGCTGCGCCAACGCCTGGTACCGTATATACGCGAGGCCGGCCAGCAGCTAGGGTTAGAAGTGCCCGATAAACCGGGGCTTCAGGAGTCGCGGCAGCATTCCAAATCTCCACTGGGCGCGCCTTCGGAGGTGATGCAATGAAGTGCGCGCAAGTTAACTCGCTGTTCTCCGCTTATGTGGATGGCGCCGTAACCGGAAATGAGATGCGCCTTTTAGATGAGCATCTTGGCGGATGCGAAGAGTGCCAGACCGCATACAGGGCAGTGCGCCAAACGCAATTGTTACTGGCGCAAACGGCGCGGCGGAAAGCTCCAAGCGATCTTTCGTTGAAGCTTCGTCTTGCGATCTCGCGTGAGATCGCGAATCGGCGCGATTCGACATTGAAGTACATTTTGTTTCGACTCGACAATGCCGCACGAGCATTCGTGGTCCCGGCAACGGTCGGTCTGGTTACAGCCGTGCTTATCTTTGGGATTTTTATGGGATTCTCAGCTCTTCCGCTTCAGGCAGGCAATGCTGATGTACCGCTGATGCTGGCGACGGCGCCGCAATTGGAGCAGTCCTCGTTTGGATCTGCTATGAGTGCCGTCAGTGACGATTCGCTGGTGATAGAGGCGTACGTGGGATCCAATGGAAGGATGGAGGACTATCGCATCTTGTCAGGCTCGGGCGGATCGCAGGAATTGACTCCGCAAGTGAAAAACATGCTGATTGACCTTATGACGTTTACCACCTTCCGTCCAGCGACTTCGATGGGCAGCCCGGCTCCGGGTCGCGCTATTTTGTCATTCTCAAGAGTTAGCGTTAAGGGCTAATTTCTTCTCTTTGAAAAGCTTTTGGTGTTCGTCTGGCAAGCAACCGGTATTAAAAGCAGCCCTAATGTGTCCGAGACTGCCTGTATTCCGTAACCTTGTATTTATTCCCGGAGGTTACCCGTGGAGGGTGCGTGCGCGGAGGCGGTCATACAGGGTATTTCCCAGCACCCGTTTGCCGATATGCCGCAATGATTCACGGATACGTAATCGCCATAACCCGCGTCCGTGACAATACGATTCAAAATCGCGCAGCGTAGTTTCGCGCATAACCGGGACGCGCCCCAGTTCGAAACAATCTGTATCCGCGGAATTTGTGCGGGAATTGCTGGTTGCCAGCGTCCGGTATCCTTCGTTCCGAACCATGGCAATTGCGCGCTGGTTATAGCGCCCGCCAGGACAGGAAAAATGTTCGACTGGTTTTCCAATTAATTGTTCCAACTGATTTTTTGAATCTATGATTTCTCGTCGTAAGCCGGCCTCGTCCAAGTCCGACAGGTATGCGTGCGTCATGGAATGACAGCCGATTTGGAAACCGAGCGAACTCAGTTCGCGCAGTTGTGCCTGCGTCAAATATCCCGGTTTTCCCAGGAATCCGGCCGTGATGTAGAAGGTCGCTCCGAAACCAATCTCGCGGAGGATTGGCGCAGCGACCAACAAATCGGTTGCGCAACCGTCATCGAAAGTAAGGGCTGCGGTAGAAGGATCGAATTTCAACGCTTCGCCGACCTCCACACCGCGCCAGCCGTTGTGTTTCAGGTGGTCCATCTGCGCGCGAAAATCTTTCTCGCGGACAACATAGCGAACATATCCGGGAGCGCCCTGGCAAAGCGGGCGTCCGGGCGATTCAATCTCGTGATACATGAGAAAGACCATGAGGATAGCCGACGGGTCAGGGTTGAGGGGCGGGTTGAAGATGGCCTTTCAAGAGCGAAGTCAACGCGTCACGTAGAGAGGGTCCGCTTGCAATCAACCCTGACAACAGCGGATTCCTATTGTTGCACCGCAGCGGGGCATTTTCGAGAGTCTGTACACAGCCGCCCGCACTCACAACGAGCGCCGCTCCAGCCGCCACATCCCATTCGTTCTTGGGAGTCAAAGTAAAAGTCGCATCTGCAAGTCCAGCTGAAACCAACGCGAGTTTGTAAGCCACCGATCCCATCGGCTTAACCTTGAACGGCGCGGAACCAAACGCTTCCCATTCGCCGCGTTT
>PNAR01000076.1 GCA_003169715.1 Acidobacteriaceae bacterium
AAAACAATCACGGCTCCGGTCACCACGCCGGCCCGGTTGTGGATCGGAGCGGCGGAATCTTCAATGGCAGATTCGCAACCGTCGCGTCGAATGAGAATGCAGTTCGAAGCAAGTCGCACGGTATTGTTTTCCGCGACGGCTAATTCCATGGGATTGGGAGAGGGTTCGCGTGTGCTGCCGTCGATGATTTTTAATACCTCTGCGAGTGGCCTCCCTACTGCGTCGTCGCTAGACCAACCCGTCATGCTTTCCGCTACAGCGTTAAGGTAAGTAATGCCTCCCGAGATGTCGGTACTGAGGACAGCGTCCCCGATAGAATTGAGAGTGACTTGGGCGCGTTCCTTTTCGCTGAATAAGACCTCTTCTGCCGTCTGGCGCTCCACCATGTTGCGTATTGCACGGTCAAAGGAGTAGCTGTCGATATGATCTTCCAACAAGTAGTCTTTCGCTCCACGCCGCAGGGCTTCTTTGGCAATGGCTTGCCCCCATATGCCACCCACAACTAAGGTCGGTACGTTAGGCGCAGCCTGCTGAAGTTTATCGAAGGTGTTAAGACCTTCGCTATCGGGCAAATAAAGATTGACAAAGATTGCCCAAATATTTTTCTTGGCAAGGCGCTCGACGCCTTCAGCTAGTGTCCTAATCCATTCACCTTCGAAAGGACCGTCATCCGCGTTGAGTAGCGCCTCTCTAAAAACTCCGGCATGCGCGGGATCATCGTCGATGAGAAGTAGCTTGCGGACAGTAGTCATTCAGTAAACTCTAACGCATTGTGTACGTCTCCTAGAAGTAAAGCTGTACCAAAGTTCAGGTGTGCCCTAAAGGTAATATAAGGAACGACCTGAAATGCTGTTCACCTGCCACGTACGCCGAACAGAATAACCCGAGTGTTGGTCGGACGACTGCCCTGTCGGTTCTAGTGAAACAAATAGTCGCAAAGCACGGATAGGTAGGCGGGACGCGGCAGATGGGTCTGCCGCCGCCCGTCTTAGCCCCCAACGGAAGCTGAGGCACAGACGCGGTAAACATTTATTCGATTGCACTTGTTCGGCGAAGAGAATCACGTTGTTTTGACGGCTTTCATTGCTTGGCCAATGCACTTTCGCGCGGCACCCGGCCCCTTACATCGAGATCCCGATATTCTTTACCTGTGAGCTGGTGGTAGTTGACGAAAACTCTTCTATTTCCTTCACAAATTGCTTGCCAAGATCATCGACACGGCGTATGTGCTGCCATTGATGATTGGCGATGTCCACGGCTACGACGCGGTCATTGCGCTCTGTATTTTTACGATTGCCCTGTTCGCCCTCGATCACTCCAATTGTCCGGCACTTTCCTAGACATCCGGGGAATGCACGCTCATTTATTAGCACCAACACATCAACCGGATCACCAACGCCTCAAGACAAATTGGAATTGCTGAATGAGCTTCAGCGGATCGTAAAAGAGTCCAAGCAAGCTGGTTCCCAACGCATGAAGAAATCGAAAGGTGCGCCTACGAACTTTATCTGAAGCGTCTCAAAGAGGGGCGCGTAGTGTCGGCCCCCGCACGCTGCGGGTCGTCACCCCGGTATTGCTCGTCGCCGGCGGAAGTCGCCAGATTTGTAAGCACGCAACTTTCCGGCCCGCGCCCGCTTCGAAAACGCTTCCTCATCCGCGAGAACTTCATTATCGTTGTACCAAATCGCCGGACTCAAAAGAATGTAAGTGGGAAAGCCCTTCGGATTCCGGAAAAAGCAAACGGAGGGCAAGAAGTCCGCTCAGTGAATACCCCCAAAGAGTTTGCTTCGTGGCATCCACTTTGAAGAGCATACTGTGTTTAAAAAATACTGATTCAAGACTGAAGAGATACGACAATGTCAGACGAAGAGTGGATCAAAACACTTGAAGACGGCAGGAGAGTAAAATTCATCTACCAAGAGCTCCCGGAAAACAGGGCATTCATCACCGCGCAGATTGCGGGGAACGAGGTCGTCTATTCGATCGTTTTGGACGATGTACAAAACCCTTTGAGCCGTCAAGAAGTTGAAAGTCGTTTCGCGTCCGAGCTTTCGAAAAAGTAGTCGCACCTTACTTGGTACAATCGTGCAAACGCCCCCAACCTGCCCGCTGTGGGTAGAATGTGTTTCGGAAAGTGAACAGACGCACGATTTCGACAGGTTTCATGAACGTTCGGATAGCCGCCTATCTACGAACGTTGCGAGCGAGCGAAATATAAGTTTAGCGCACTGCTTGCTGCAATCGCGGCGGTTACCTCCCCGGTTCGGCTGTGACGGTAACCTCAACGGGAGCACCCTTCTTGAGCCGCACATCATCGCCGTGTTCGTCAGTTAACGTATTTTCAATGCGGAGATTTCGATACTTGTGGTCGGCCCCATCAACAGCAATCTGTGCCTTTTCCGGTTGACTCGGACGTGGTGACGGGATGATTTTCGCAACGGTTCCGGGCATGGTAACAGTCGGCTGTTCTGGAATTCGCGCAGTATCTAGATTTAGTTTCCCTAGTCTTGCGGACTTGGCCATGCGCGGCTTCGCCATTTCTTTCTTGACGCTAGCAAATGTCTCTTCATTGAATTCGTTCTTGGCATTCTTCTTCATCGAACCCCCGATCGTGATATCGAAACCGAAGCAATACAGTTCAATTTAGGCGGTTCCTCCAATCCGAGATAACGCCCCGTGCCTGGGCCGGGCCCCCGCGCGTCCCAGCCACAGTAAAGCTCGTGCTGAGGCCGGAGAGGGCGGACTGGAAGTCGCACCGTCTGCGTAGCTGCTCTACAATGGAACTTGGCGGCAAGGGCAGCTTCCAAG
>PNAR01000281.1 GCA_003169715.1 Acidobacteriaceae bacterium
GCTCCGGAGGCTTCGCGCTTCACGGCCTGAATGGGTACGGTAAGCGCCGCATCTTTCTTACTGAGAGTGAGATTAACGTCTGCGTACATTCCATCCACCACGGTTCCGTCGCGATTCTCGACGTCAATCTCCGTGTGCATGGTCCGTGTCTGCTGATCGAGCGCATCGGAAAACCGCGCCACACGGCCTTGAAAGTCACGGCCGAGCGCCGCAACGTGCACTTGAACTACCGATCCCAATCGAATCTGGGACGCGTCAGACTCGGGAACCGGAACTACCAACCGGAGCCTCGACCACTCTGCAAGCTGGACTACTGGCATGGCTTGAGTGTCGGAGGCGGTTCCGGCCTGAATCAGTGCTCCGGTGTCGGCGTAACGTTTCGTGATCACACCATCAAACGGCGCCGTGATCTGGGTGTAAGCTTCCATTGCGGCAAGCTGCTTGCTACTGGCTTTCGAGACCGAGAGCTGGCTCTGCGCCTCTGCCAGCGATGCATTCGCACTTTCCACTTGAGCTTCGGCTTCTTTGTCCTTGTCCTGAGCGTCCTCCAGTTCTTGCTCTGCGATCAGTCCCTGCCGCTGTTCTGACGCCTGTTTTAGGCGTGCGTATGCAAAGTGTGCGGCCGAGTGCGCGGATTCAGCTTGTGCAACTTCGCTTTGCGCACGGCGAATCGCGTTCTGACTGTGCTCGATGGTCGCCTCAGCGCCTAGAATCTGTGCCCTTAATTCGGGGACCTCCAACACGGCGAGAACCTGGCCTTCCTTCACCTTGTCGCCGACATCCACAAAAATCTGGCGGATATAACCCGCTACCTTGGCGTGAACGTCCACTTGCTGGTATGGCTGGAACGCGCCCGAGAGAGTGAGCGAATTCACCAGGGCTCTTCGACTCACCAATGCAACCGCGACCGGACGAAGAGAAGGCCGTTCACCCGCTTCGGCCTGTGCACCCTTCCCTCGGATGAGCAAAAACGCCACTAGACAGAAGGCGCCCACCAATCCTGCAAAAATCAGGTACTTTTGCTTCTGTTTCATTTCACCAACCTTTTCTGGGTCGCCCTGCCTTGATCGCAACAGTTTGCCCTCGCCTGCAACGGTCGCGCCTGTTCCGGCATGTCCTGTGCAGACCGAAGGCCAACAGCGCGTTCTGGGTTCTGGACTGCCGGGAACTTTGGCGCAATGCGGGGCAGCCTTGCTACCACGGCAATGGGCCGAATTACACCGGCGCAGTTTTACTGGCTAAACGCGATACTTGGGAAGTTCAGCAACAGGGGGGAGGCCGATTGTACAAACTCGATTCGAAGAAGACACTTGGAATTGGCGGCCACGCCGGCGAAACCGGGGGATAAAAATGAACAACTTTCGAAGCCACGACAATTGCGACAGGGGGAACCCAATGCGCTGCATCTGTGGCAAGATGCTGCCGCATGGCCCGCGGCGATTGCGACTGCGCCATAATGCCGTGAGAGATCACGATGGTGCTCGTACGCGTCCCGAGACTCACGGTCAAAAGAGAAATCGCCAAAAGGATAAGGATCCCGCCCCCACGCCCTTGCTTGCGGTTGGGTGGCCAAAGATTTTCTAGCGGCGACATTCAGATCCTATCCTCATCGTCATTATAACCGAGGCCAGTTTACGGCATCTCGTCCTCGATCTTGATCGGGTTATACATTATGGCAAAAGGTTCGGTACCGCCACCCCACACGCAGTGAGGCTAACCTCGCCTAATCCGTACCTGAAGAGACTTTTGTTGGTCTTTCGCCTAAGTATGTATAAGTTTTTATTATATAATAATGTTTTATAATACTTACCTAAATATTATTAGCTTTCCTTCATTCGTGTGTCGCCTTACCATAGGGGAGCGTCAGAGAAAAGGGGCAATGAAAATGGAACGTCCGCGCATTGCGATTTTCGACACTACGTTGCGAGACGGCGAACAGTCGCCAGGGTGCAGCATGAACGTGAAAGAAAAACTACGCCTGGCGCATCAGCTTGACCGTCTTGGCGTGGATGTGATTGAGGCGGGTTTCCCCATTGCGTCGGAAGGCGACTTTACCGCCGTCCAGGCGATTGCGGCCGCAGTTCCGCGTCCTATTATTGCTGCGCTGGCCAGAGCATGCGTCAAAGATATCGAGAGGGCGGCTCAGTCTCTGTCCGGAGCTGTATGCCCCCGGATTCATGTCTTTTTAGCTACTTCAGAGATTCACCTTCAGCACAAACTACGCATCACGCAGCAACAATGCTTAGAGCAGGCGCGTGATGCCGTCCGGCTGGCCAAATCCTTTTGCCGGGATGTGGAATTTTCTCCTGAGGATGCTACCCGGACGTCCCCACAGTTCCTCTACCGCATTCTTGAAGCGGTGATTGAGGCTGGCGCAACCACTCTGAACATCCCGGACACTGTCGGATATAGCGTACCCGCAGAATTCGCTGAACTGATCTTCGGCATTCGTCAAAATGTGCGCGGAATTGAAAAAGTCACCATTTCAGCCCATTGCCACAATGATCTCGGTCTGGCGGTTGCGAATTCTCTGGCTGCCGTGGCGGCTGGCGCTCGACAGGTGGAGTGCGCAATCAATGGAATCGGCGAGCGCGCCGGCAATGCTTCTTTGGAAGAATTTGTGATGGCGTTGCGGGTGCGTTCTGACAGATATGCCTACGAAACAGGCATCGTAAGCGAACAGTTATTTCCCGCCAGCAAATTATTGAGTGAAATTACCGAGGTCCCGGTGCAGCCGAATAAAGCGATTATTGGACGCAACGCATTCGCGCACGAGGCCGGCATCCACCAGGATGGCATGCTAAAGAACCGACTGACCTATGAAATTATGACGCCGCAGTCCGTTGGCGTTCCCGACTCCACATTAGTATTAGGCAAGCATTCCGGAAGGCACGCGTTAGGCCTGCGATGCGAACAGCTTGGTTACTCTTTTGATCGCCGCGAATTGGATGATATTTACCGTCAGTTCGTAATTCTCGCTGACGAGATCAAGCACGTCCACGATCACCATTTACTTGACTTGATTCGGGAGAGCCGAGGCATTCGCCAAGGTTCGCAGCTCTCGGTCGCCGCAGCTGCCCCGACCGGTACCTCTAGAAAACCGCTCCCTCTCCTTCCCTCCGACTACAGTGCCGCCACTCTTCCACACAACGCCGTGACGGAACATCACTCGGAACAAGAAGACTACCTCTGGGGCGTGTAAAGCAGTATTCCGGTAGTGGATCAGTTTGCCTCGGTAGCAGAAAAACAATCAACCACGAAGGGGCACGAAGGCCAGTTTCGACGGTTTTCTTCGTGCAACTTCGTGCCTTGGTGGTTGATTGTTTTCGCAACTTGACCCAAAACCCCAGGGTGCCACTACCCGCTCCCGATTACGAAGTGAGTTTGGATTGAAACTGACGCACTACCAATATTCCTTCTTCGATTCGGAACTAAATAATCGAATATACAATCCTTAATTCTCAGCGTAAAATTTTTCAACAACAGCGGCGCTCGAAGCCGTGATTGTAGAACTGTCAGTTCTATCTGTCGGAGATGTCTTTTCACCCATGCTGATTAAAGTGACCGTTCTGCCCGGCGATGGGATCGGGCCAGAGGTGACTAAGCAGGCAGTTCGCGTGCTTGAAGGACTGGCAGCCGCCTTCGGCCACGAATTGACCTGTACGCAGAAGGATATCGGTGGCGCGGCATTAAAAAGCAGTAAAGATCCGCTTCCAAACGATACTTTGCAAGCGTGTCTTTCGTCCGGCGCGGTGCTGCTTGGCGCGGTGGGAGGCCCATCCTTTGATAGTTTCCCCAGTCATCTCCGCCCCGAAAGTGGGCTGCTGCGATTGCGCCGCGAATTGGGCGTTTTCGCTAATCTGCGTCCGGCAACCTGCTATCCATCTTTAGAAGATTGCTCCCCACTGCGAGCCGACATAGTCAAAGGAACTGACATACTGATTGTCCGGGAACTTCTCGGAGGAATTTACTACGGAGAGCCCCGTCTGATTCAAGGCCCGACAGGTGACCGGAGCGCGACCGACACCATGCGTTACACAGAAAAGGAAATCGAACGCGTGGCCCGCGTAGCTTTCGAGCTTGCGAGATCTCGACGGCGCAATCTGGTTTCCGTAGATAAAGCTAATGTGCTCGATTGCTCCCGCCTGTGGCGGGACGTGGTCACCCGCATTTCCCAGGATTACGTGGACGTTAAGACATCGCATATGTATGTGGACTCTGCCGCCATGGCGCTGGTCTCTCACCCGGCGGACTTTGACGTTGTGCTAACTGAGAATATGTTCGGCGACATTCTTTCCGACCAGGCGGCGTCTGTCGTCGGTTCTCTAGGGATGCTTGGCTCCGCAAGTGTTGGTGGCCCCGTCGGACTCTACGAACCCATCCACGGTTCCGCGCCAGACATCGCTGGGCAGAATATTGCCAATCCCGTGGGAGCAATTCTTTCAGTGGCCATGCTCCTGCGCCACTCATTTAAATTGAAGCGCGAAGCCTCCTGCGTGGAATCAAGCGTCGCTGGCGTTCTGGCAGCTGGATACCGCACGCGCGATGTCGCAAAGCACGGCCATGGCTGTCTTTCCACCGAAGAGATTGGGGGAAAGATCGCGGAAGCGATTCGCGTTGCTGCGGCCTGCACAGAGAATGTCGCAAGCTGACCCATTTCGGATTTTCATACTCTCGCGACGAATAAATTTATTGGATACCGTCTCACCCCGCGAGAGTACAATTTCTACATACTTGTTTTCACGGGAAGGGCCGAATGCTTTCAAAGTGCGCCAACCCGGGCTGCCCAACTTCGTTTCGTTACCTGCATGAGGGCAAGCTATTTCGCATTCACATAGATCCAGGCGGAAGCGAATCGCTTTCGACTTCAGGCATAGATGCTGAGGCGAAGAAGCCATCGCGACGCGTTGAATTCTTCTGGCTATGTCAAAGTTGTTCGGCAGAGATGACCCTAATTGTGCAAAAAGGCGTCGGCGTTACGGTCCGGCCATTGAGGCCCATCCCTGCAATGGCTTCCTAGACCTTCGGAGAGTAGGACTTCAACTCCACGTGAGTCGCGGTATATTTTCCAGTTAATGCGTTCCAGCGAATCTTAACCATCTCTTCGACCATCCGAAGGCCGTCACGCACGGGGTGAATGCTTCCGCCTGGCCGATGCGCCCACCTTACCGGAACTTCTTCCACCTTTAATCCAAATGTCCTGGCAAGGAAGAGAATTTCAGGATCGAATCCCCAGCGCTCAATCCTCTGCATTGGGAAAACGAGATCAACGGCACGTCGGTTGAAAGCCTTGAAGCCGCACTGAGAGTCTTCAAAATGCAGTCCCAAAATTATCCGCAGCGCCAAATTGAAAAGGCGCCCAAAAATCTGACGCCGGAGCGGCTGTCTTGTGGTCTGAAGTTCCGGCCGCAGCCAGCGAGAGCCAATGGCGATGTCGGCTCCCTGCTGAATCGCGGCAAAGAGCTTTGGTGCCTCGTCGATTGGAGAAGAAAGATCGGCGTCGCTGAAAAGCAATATCTCTCCTTGTGCGTGCAACATTCCGTTGCGCACACTGTAACCCTTGCCGCGATTGCCGGGGTTCTCGATGAGACGCAACATCGGATTATGGATAGCTTGCTGCCGTACCATCTCAGCAGTGTTATCCGTGGAACCGTCGTTCACGACGATCACCTCAGCACTCCACCCTTGTTTAGCCGCGAAAGTGAGGATTTGCTGTAAAGTCGCGCCAATGCGCGCGTCTTCGTTATAGGCCGGAAGCACGATGCTATATGTGAATTCCAAGTGATGGCGCCATTCCCTGGGTGCGAGAGTAACTCCTGCGTGGGTACAGTTTGCTACAGCGACAAGAATAGGGCAATCAATTTTCGGAAGGGAAGGACCTCATCTTGTGGAACCATGGATGACGCTGACGCAGATCCTCCCAGATTTTCTGGTACTTGCGCCCGCGCAGCGGTTGAGTACACTATTCCGGCCTGAGTCCATGCGCTCCTTCCTTACAGCAACGCTCATCGTTTTTCTCGCAGCTCCCTCTGGGTTTGGTAAAGTGATTGTGTTCTGGCAGGACGGCTTCCCTACAATCGCCAGCGTTCCGATTAGCCGCCAAACTTTGGTGAAGTCGCTCGAAGGCATGGACGCAGTTTTTGTATTGTGGTTGGCGAATATCAGATCGAATCTCTGGGAAATCCAAAGTTGATTATTATTCCTTCTCCGTTTGAACTGACGGACCACGCCTGGCAGTTTGTGCTCGGTAAGGTGAAAGGAGGCGCGACATTACTGATCTCCGGACGGTTCGATGAGGACGCTCATTTCCACACCACCGGACGCCAGAACGAAGTTGGATTGAATTATGATTCGGGACTATTGACTGCACGAGAAAACATTCTGACATGGCCCGAGGGCGAGGCTCAGCTGATTTATTCGGGCGACAAGACCACTTATCTGGACCGTGCATTCTTTCCCGATGGCAGAACTTTTTCAACGCAAACGCTGGGCCAGGGGAAAATTATCTTCTCAGCATTGCCCCTGGAGTTGAATGACAACTTGCAGGCCATAGGCGAGGTGTATAAATATGCGGCGAAGCAAGCGGGCTTCACATCGGCGTACTCTACGAGCTTGCAGGATCCCGCCATTCTGATTTGCCCCACCCGCTTTCCGCATGCAACGTTGTATGTGATCACATCGGAATCGGGGAAAGCGACGAACGTTTCTTTCGAGGATCATCACAGCGGGAAACATTTCTCTACAACATTAGAGGCTGGACGTGCAGCGATGCTCGTGGTTGCAGAAGGCGGGCAGATGCTAGCCTCCTACGGCTGGAAATAATTTGATTACTTTCATTCTCTCGTGGTCTCACGGAGGCTTGATAAAGATGCTTGCTCCCCGGTTTCGATTCTTGTTTCAAACAGGAATGGTTTTTCTTTGTTTGGTTGGAATTGCCAGTCGCGGGTATGCCCAAAAGGGTGGCCAATCGCAACCTGCTGGTGACCTCGATTCTTATGGGCCATTCAACGCCATCTTTGTCGCTGGAGGAGACGGCATTAGCAAACCTCTCGCGAAAGAAGACTCCATATTGCGCGCGGATTCGCCGTGGTCGCTCTACGGATGGGTGAAGCCCGCAGAGTCTCTGGACGCTCCGCGCTTGCTTGCAGGTTTCGGCGATCCCGAGGATGAGTTTTCGAGGTATATCGCGCTTGATGGCAAGAACGTAATTTTACGAATGGGCAAGAACAGCAGCCTCTCAGGTGCGGCATTGCTCGGCCCCGACAAATGGCATTTTATAGCGGCAACTTTCGACCGAGACCAGTTCCGCCTCTACAGTGACGGAATTCAAATAGCCAATGGAAAACTTGATCTTGGAAGCGTAAGTCCGGTTTTGCAGATGGCGCCAGCTTTTTTGCCGTCCCCGGATTGGAAACATTTTGGCGGTACGCTGGCTTATATAACCTTGACGCGAGCGGCGCTGAGCGGCGACGCCATCAAACAACTCTCTCAGAAGCCGGATGAATTTTCGCTGGTTGAATTCGAGGAAGGATCGAAGCCGTGGCCGGTACAGACGCGCGGGCAGGCAGGATACCGTGCTCCACAAGATCCCGCGACTATGCCCCATAGCAATGCGCCATTCTCGCAACCAGTAGCAAAACCTCTGGCCAAAACCCAAGAAGCTCTTCAAGCGAATGGCGAGGATAACTGGATACTCGCAAACCGATGGAAGATGACTCCCGCCCCTAAGGTAAATGACGAGGGGGCCGCGATCTCGCAATCTAATTTTAGCGATCGCGATTGGTGGCCGGCAACCGTACCTGGCACCGTGCTCACGACCATGGTTGATCGCGGTGTTTATCCCGATCCCGACTATGGAATGAATAACCTGGCAATTCCCGAAAGCCTGAACAAACAAGACTATTGGTATCGCGTCGAATTCTCCATGCCTCAGTCGGTGCGTGACCGCCGCCTGACCCTCACTTTTGAAGGTATCAACTACGCTGCCGAAGTTTGGCTGAATGGCAAGCTGCTCGGTTCAATCAAAGGCGCATTCATTCGCGGCGTGTTTGATATGACTGGGATGGTAAAGCCCAGGCAAAACGTCCTGGCCGTCCGGGTTTCGCCTCCGCCTCATCCCGGAATTCCTCAAGAGCAGTCCATTAAGGGTGGCCCGGGCGAGAACGGCGGATTGATGTGTCTGGACGGCCCTACGTTCGTCGCGACCGAAGGGTGGGATTGGGTTCCCGCAATTCGCGACCGCGATACCGGCATATGGCAACCCGTGACTATAACAGCAACCAGCAACGTGAAGATTGGTGACGCGCAGGTCGTTACTTCGCTTCCGCTGCCCGATACCACTCGCGCGGATGTCGAGATCACAGTGCCGCTGGAAAATTCTTCAACCTCTTCAGTTAGCGGGAATCTTGAAGCCTCATTCGGGGAAACCTCCCTCACAAAACAGATCACATTGCCTCCCGGCAAGACCTCCGTAAAACTGGCAGCCTCTGAATTTCCGCAGTTGACCGTACAGCACCCACGACTCTGGTGGCCGAACGGCTACGGCAAGCCGGATCTCTATACGTTGAAGCTGACGTTTTCGGAAGGAAATATCGTTTCCGACCGCAAAACACTACGATTCGGAATTCGCGAGATCACCTATGAACTAGGGTTGCTGGACAGTTCGGGCCATGTGCGACGTGTGGAATATTCGCCAACCGTTGCCCGGATGAAAGATGAGGAAGTCGTCAACGTCCGTCACGAAGGCATTCGGCAGATTCCCGCCGCCGAACCTTACCCTTCCATCTTCCCGCCGGAATGGAAAGAAGGTTGGAAGTCGTGGACGGCATCGTTAAGTCCTCGCGGCGAATCCTCGGCATCAATCCGAAGCCTCGACGATACGAAGATGGCACATTATCTGGTCATAAAAGTGAATGGTGTGAGAATCGCCTGCCGCGGAGGTAGTTGGGGCATGGATGATTCGCGCAAGCGCGTCTCCCGCGAAAAACTCGAACCTTATTTCCGGCTGCACCGCGACGCGAATCTGAACATCATCCGCAACTGGGTGGGGCAGAGCACCGAAGAAGTTTTTTACGACTTGGCCGATGAATATGGCCTGCTCGTGTGGAACGATTTCTGGGAATCCACTCAGAACTACAACGTCGAAGCCGAGGATCCGGCGCTCTTCCTGGATAACGCTCGCGACACGATCGTGCGGTTTCGCAATCATCCTTCGATTGTCTTATGGTGCGGCCGCAACGAAGGTGTACCGCAACCAATTATCAACGAAGGACTCATTGAACTGATTCGATCACTGGACGGCACGAGATACTATTCGCCAAGTTCGAACCAGATCAATCTGCAAAACAGCGGGCCATATAAGTACACCGACCCGGTCCTTTATTACACTGCGCTGAATCGCGGTTTTTCGGTCGAAACTGGCACGCCGTCATTTTCAACACTGGAGTCCTTCCGTACGTGGATACCGAAAGAAGATCAGTGGCCGATCAGCGATGACTGGGCCTACCACGATTGGCATCAGAGCGGCAACGGAGACATGGGCCCGTTCATGTCCCAGATGCAGGCCGAGTTCGGCGCCCCAGTAAGCCTTGAGGATTTTGAACGCAAGGCGCAGATGCTGGACTACGTGGATCATCGCGCAATTTTCGAGGGGATGAACGCGCATCTCTGGTCCCCAAATAGCGGACGGATGCTATGGATGACGCAGCCCGCGTGGCCAAGCAATACCTGGCAGATCATGACCTCGGATTACGACACGCAATCTTCTTATTACGCTGTGAAGAAGGCTTGCGAACCAGTGCATGTGCAACTCGACCTGTCGAACTACGATGTGGGCGTCGTCAACACAACCACGGAACCGCTTGCAGGATTAGTGGTCACTGCAAACGTCTATTCACTCGACAATAAGTTGCTACTGCATCAGGAAGAGAAGAGAGACGCTGCGGCCGATATGCTCACCAACGGGTTCCAGCTTGAACTCGCACCGTTGCTCGCATCACAGGGAATTGCGCTGGTAAAACTGGAATTGAGGGATTCCGCTGGCCAGGTCGTGTCCGACAACTTTTATTGGCTCGGAGCGACGAGTGAATCCTATCGAAGTTTGGCCCGGCTGCCCGTCGCCGCGTTGTCCGTGACCGCTCAGTCCGTCCGCAATGGCGAGGATATTCGCGTGCAAGTACATCTGCACAACAACGGAAACTCCGCCTCACTATCCAATAAGCTCACACTCGTGTCGGCCGATGGATCGCGAATATTGCCTGCATACTACAGCGACAACTACATATCCATATTGCCGGGAGAGAGTCGCGAAATCGATATTGAGTATCCGGCGAAATCGGCAAGCGGTCCGCCTGCTCTAGGAATTCGCGGATGGAATCTTCCCAACCAGATCGTTCACATCGGTCAATCGGCCGCAGGTGTAAATTGAGCAGCCGAATAAGCGAACCGAATCGCAGCCAGTCAAATCCGATCGTGCGGGCCGCGATTCACCCTGCCATTGGGGTAGCGCGTTTGGGAAACAGTCCGGATAAATATCTTCTTGCACCGGAAGTTGTGGACCCTCCGCCCCAGCAGCCAGGGTTTTATCGGGATGCAAAGGGGGCGCTGAAACGGCAAGTGCCGCGATTTCGCATCTACGGGCTTGATGCCGAAGGCCAGGTCGTGACGGAACTCACGCCGTCCAACGCTAAGATCACGTGGAGCGTTCATCTCGCTAACAAGAAAGCCGCGTGGTATCAGTTCCAGATTGCGTTGGATATTCCGGAGGTGGATTCAGCGCCCCATTCCTACATGCGCAACCTTGCGATTTCCAATCGTGATGGGCTAGTCA
>PNAR01000487.1 GCA_003169715.1 Acidobacteriaceae bacterium
CCCACCAGCATAGAAGCATAGTGACTGATTCCCAGGCGATGATGCCGGTGTAGAAAACCGTATGTACTAGCGGCGAATTGGGACAGACGGAACGTTTCCCAGTTATTCGGCAAATGAAAAATTAGTGAACTTCCCGTCTGTCCCCGGTTTAGCTCCTGTGACACCTACAACGACGCTGATTAGTGCCAGCACCCAAATTAGGACACTACCGGAAATTGCTCCGCGTTCGTTCGATTCTCCGGCCCGTGCTAACATTTGCAGCAATCTGCCTTCGTTGAGAACCATGAGCACCCCACCCAAAAACGGCTCCAAATACCGCTTCGGCATCTACGAAATGGAGCCGTTGGAAGGCATCCTTTTCCGAAAAGGAATTCAGGTAAAACTTCAGGACCTGCCATTCCGCTTGCTGGTTTTTCTGGTTGAGCGGCCGGCGGAAATCGTCACACGAGAGGAATTGCGCGCGCACTTGTGGCCTGAGAATACTTTTGTTGAGTTCGACAACAGTCTGAGTGTTGCGATCCGAAAAGTGCGGGAAGCGCTCGATGACAATTCCGAGGCAGCCCGGTATGTAGAAACTGTTCCGCGCCGCGGCTATCGTTTCATCGCGCCAGTGGTATGCAATGCCCTAACGCCGGCCCGTATCAGTAAAGATATTCCGTCGTCCGAAGCCGAACCGAAAGTGGGTAAGCCGCCGGAGCCAAATGTCATCCCACCGAAAGCCCGGAAATCCGCAGCAGTACTTGTGGCCGTGCTTGTTTGTGTCGCCGCCGCGATAGGAATTGCGATTTACAAATTCCGTCCCCGGCCCCCGTCTTCCGCCGCGGAACCTGCTACTGCGGTGTCCAGGGTGCCCGTCCGTCGCTCGGTCGCTGTACTCGGTTTTCGCAACGTTCCTGGAAGGCAGGAGGATAACTGGCTTTCAACCGCATTCTCAGAAATGTTGAACACGGAACTGGCGGCAGGTGGAGGGTTGCGCATGGTCTCCGGGGAGGATGTGGCGCGAGCGGAGCGGGAATTACCTTTGACGGTCGAAGAGACTCTGGCTAAGCCGACCTTAGAACGATTGCGGACGAACCCTGGCGCGGACTTTGTCGTACTCGGCTCCTATACGAAAATCCCGAGCAAACAGAATCGCATCCGTCTCGATCTCCGTGTGCAAGACACGGCGACCGGCGAGACAATCGCCGAAGAGGCTGTTACCGGCAGCGAGGAAAATCTTTTCGAACTCGCTTCGCAAGCCGGCGCCCAGATTCGCCGGAACCTAAACATGACTTCCGCGCCCGAGCAGGCGGCTACCGCCGCTCGCGCTTCGCTGCCATCTAATCGGCGGGCCCTACAGTTTTATGCGGAAGGCCGCGCCAAAATGTGGCAGTTCGATTTCGCCGCAGCTCGCGAGTTGCTTGAAAAGGCAGTGGCTACTGATCCGGACTATCCGTTAGCGCGTTCAGCTCTAGCCGACGCGTGGGATCATTTGGGTTACTCCGTCAAGGCTCATCACGAGGCAAAACGTGCTCTCGAACTATCCGCGAATCTTCCGCAAGAGGATCGTCTTTTGGTAGAAGCCGAAGAAAGGAAATCAAGAAATGACTGGCCGAAGGCCGTACAGTCGTATCAAGAACTTTTCACCGCTTTCCCCGACAGCCTCGACTACGGGTTAAAACTGGCTTCATCGCAGCTGATCACAAACCCCGCTGACAGCCGGCGTACTCTGGATGCGCTTCGGCGACTGCCTCCTCCCACAGGAGATGACGCCCGCATTGATCTGCTCGAAGCTTCAGCGTGGATTGGCGAGGATTTCGCGAAGGCGCAAACCGCCGCGCAACGTGCGATAGAAAAGGGAGCCGCACGCGGCTCGCACCTTCTCGTCGCCCGTGCTCACGGGGTTCTGTGCCAGCAGGCCTCCTCGGTCGGTACGGCCACGGAAAAAGGAATAACCAGTTGCGAGCAAGCGAGGCAAAGCTACGCTGAAGCCGGTGACCGGGACAATGAGGCCCGCACATTAAGCGATCTCGCGGGTATCTTTTTCCTGCAAGGTGATATCGAGAAAGCCGATGGAATGTGGCATGAAGCGGCAGAGGAATTTAGGCAGGTCGGCGATATTGAAGGAGTTGCCGCCACTTTGAACAATCTTGGGGACGTCCATCTCTCTGAGGGAGACCTGAGCAAGGCGAAGAAGCTACTCGAACAAGCAATCCCCAACTATCGCACCACCGAAGACAAAGATGGCGTGGCGCTGGCTCTGAACGATCTTGGCGATATTGCGCGGCAGAGCGGAAATTTGGCCGCCGCAACGTTAACCTACCAGCGTGGCCTTACTACGGCTAGGCAGATTGACGATAAGAATGCCACCGCATACCTGCTTTCCGGACTTGGAGACGTTTCCTTGGACCGCGGCGATCTCGCCGCAGCCCGCAAGTTCTACGAAGAATCGCTCGCCCTGCGAAGCCAAGTTGGTGAACAGCAGGCGGTAGGGGAAACTCAGGTCGCTTTGGCGAAGCTCTCGATCGAGGATGGCCACGCCGGGGACGCCGAGGCCATGATGGGAAAATACAAAAAGCAATTCCACCAGGAGCATCAGGCCGATGACGAACTGGCGGCCGGGACCGTCTTGATCGAGGCCTTGCTTGCTGAGGGCAAAACTGAGGACGCGAATAAGGAAGCCGAAGAAACCGAACCCCGGGCGCTCAAGAGCCAGAACTGCCTCGCACGTCTTCGATTTCATTTGGCGTCCGCCCGCGTCTTGCTCGCTTCTGACAAGCCGGAATCCTCACGGCCCCAATTGGAGCAAGTTTTGAATGACGCCCGCAGTCACGGCCTCCTGGGTATTGAATTTGAAGCCCGTCTCACTCTGGCTCAATTGGAGAAGAAATCAGGGCGCGAAACTGACGCGCGATTACAGTTTGCTTCTTTGGAGCGGGCCGCGCGCACCAAAGGATTCGGCTTGGTCGCGGGCAAAGCGGCCGTCGCACGTGGTTGACGGTCGCGGTGCCAAGCCGTTTGCGCTCTGCATCCGCTCATCTCCTTCAGTTAACCTCTCTGTCTATTTCTCTGATCTGCCTGCACTTACCAGTTAAGACGCGATTCTTTGACTGTTAATTGGACACACGTCCGGCTCAGTCGTATTGTTCGCATGGTTAGAAATTGTGGACGCTCCCACGTTCTGTGTTTCTGGCGAGAGCGCGGTGTCCAAGCCCAAATTTGCGGAATACCGCGAGAAGGAATTACGACTATGAAATTCCCATTGTCATTCGCACTAATAGCTCTGGCCCTGGCAGTATCTCTCGGAACAGTTGCGGCCCATGCGCAGTCAACCATGGACGTAAATACCTCCGGAACCGCAAATGCAACCTACGACCCTTTCACGTCAAACGCCGGTCCTTATCCCTTCAGCAACTTTGGCGTCGCAGTCAGCGCCAGCCTTGGTGGCAACAATGTTGACCTTGCGCTCGGTGGCGACACAAGCTTTGTCTTGCCGGCGTTTACATTTGGCCAAGTCCTGTTGCCGACGATTTCGAACGTAAATGTGGGTTACACGCCGGGATGGACCGGTTCGCTCACCGCCACTTCCAATTTCAGCGCGAACGCTACCTTCCAGGCGAACATTGGCCCTTTTAGCGCCTCAGACAACCTGTTCAGCCAGAATCTCAATGCGGTCGCAAATGGAAATCTTGCCTCCGGAGGCAATTTAACGGGCGGCAGTGCTTCAGGATCGGACAACGGCAGCTTGTTCCATTACACATACACTGCCAGCGCCCTCGTCGCATCAGCTTCGGCAAGCATCAATGTCGGCGCGAACTATCAGAATTCATTGAATTGGAATCCGACAACGCAGTATGGGATGTATAGCTGGCTTGGCACCGCGCCAAACCAGGGTCCGACCGGCACAGCTCTATTTACCACCGGGAGCGGCGGAGCGGTGAACTACACGGTTCAGGATTTCGGTAATGGCTCGGTAGGCACGCAGGTTTATCTGAATTTTGAGCCGGGCGTTAATTTCAGCATGGCGGTCACGCCTTCTTCGGCCCTCTCGACGCCCATCACTGGAAATTTGAGCGCGGAAGCCTTTGGCGACACACTGGCCAATTACACCTTTCCGATTGCCACGCCCTTCAATTTGCCGCTCAATTATGGCGAGTGGGATGTAAATGGACAGTGGAACTCCGGCTTCGCCTTCAGTGTCCCGGTGTTGGAAGAATCAGGCCAAGGCAGCGGGGGAACATGTCTGGATCCCGGAGCGAATTGCCTGGAATTCGTCGTTGACGGAGCCATATCTCAATTCGCGAATCCGTTTCCGACTTCAGGTCCCTCGAACCTCACGGGAGGCACTGACTTTGGCTCCTGGGGCCCCGGCGTCAACGGTGCGCCACTCTTGCCTGACGCGTGCGATCCCGCAACCGGAACGTGCTATGCCTCAAACGATCCAAACATGCCAGTCGGCACCGCTACCCAGTCGTCAACACTCACTCCAGTGACAGCGCCCGAACCCGGCGGATGGCCGCTGCTGGCAATGAGTCTAGGCGCCATCATCTTCGTCGGGCGGCGCAAGAAGACTTTAGTTATTGGCTGATGAGATAGACTTGAATTCCTTTCTTCAGGGGATAACTCGGGGACAGACGGGACGTTCCCTAACTTTTAGTGAGATTGTTAGATCCGGGCTTTCCAATATCCAGGCTGCCGGTGTCCGTGGGCGATGGCCAAGATTCTAACCACTGATTTCCTTTCGTCGTAAATGACCGCATAAGGAAAACGACGAAGAACAAACTTCCTAGTGTCGAGGTCACTCTTCGCCTAGCGTTGGGCCAACGTCGTGGTGACGCTAGTA
>PNAR01000415.1 GCA_003169715.1 Acidobacteriaceae bacterium
TTCGAGTCCCTTCGATGGCACCAAGAATAATTTACGGGCAAGTGGCTGAATTCGGCCCACGCACTAACATTGGGAATAAGCAAGTCCGGACTTCGGTGTAATCTCGCAGATGTCTACCCTGACTGTTGTCATTCCGAGCCAGTTTACTGGCGAGGAATCTGCTTCTTCCTGCAAGACAGCAGATTCCTCGCACGTGATACCGTGCTTCGGAATGAAAACTTCTTATAGTTTTCAACTGCGCAAGTCCCGTACTACCTTGGCTTCATGATTGCGATCACAGCCGCCACGCTCTTCACTCCGCTGGAACGCATACCGCAGCCGATATTGTTCTTGGAAGATGGAAAGATTTCCGAAATGACCTCGCGGGCTCACCGCGAGATTCCAACAAATTGCCGGATCGTGGATTACAAAGATGCGATCCTCGCCCCGGCCTTTATTGATATTCACGTTCACGGCGCCGCCGGGCACGACGTAATGGAAGCTTCCCTGAACGCGTTGCCTTGCATTGAACAATTTCTCGCAAAGCACGGCGTAGGAAGTTACTTCCCCACTACCGTGACCGCACCCGTGGACACGACTGTTGCTGCATTGGCGCGGTTGGCCAATGCCATTGAGAAATCCGCAAAACAAGATTCAGAAAATTTGCGAGCTTGCCCTATTGGCATTCATCTCGAAGGTCCATTCTTGAGCCATGCTCGGCGCGGAGTTCATCCAATCAAAGATTTAATGGTCCCGTCGCTGGAAGTCTTCGAACAATTTTGGCAAGCGTCCCGCGGGCATATTCGCATCATGACCATCGCTCCGGAATTGGAGGGCGCAATCGAACTGATCGCGGAGGCGACCAGGCGAGGCGTATGCATGAGCCTCGGACATTCCGACGCTGATCTCGAAACAACTCGGGCGGCGGTGAACGCCGGTGCCAAACACGCGACCCACCTTTTCAATGCTATGCGGTCTCTGAACCATCGCGACCCCGGAATCGTCGGAGAAGCGCTGACGAATCCTGGAATCGCCGTTGAAATTATCGCCGACGGAATTCACCTTGATCCCTCTATTGTAAAAATGACCATTGCGGCTAAAGGCCAACGTAACGTCATCCTGATCACCGACGGCACGGCAGCCACGGGTATGCCGGATGGCCGATATCACTTGGGCACATTTGAGTTCGACGTGAAAGACGGAAGATGCCTCTCCGATGGAAAATTGGCGGGCAGCACTTTGACCATGGATCGCGCCCTCCGCAACGTCATGCAATTCGCTGACTATGATCTTCAGCGGGCGCTTATTCTGGCAACGGCGAATCCGGGGCGGGCGACGGGATCACTTCTCAAAGGAAAACTAGAAATTGGTGCAAGCGCTGACATTCTGGTCTTAAGTCCGTCGTGTGAGGTTCGAAATACGATTGTCGGCGGCGCTGGGACTTAGCATTCTTGAAAGGTTAGCGTTTGGGTGTGAGAAGACCCTTCTCGCGCATGAGCTCGGCGGATGCGGGATAAATCGGGAGCCGGTTGAAGAAGAGCGGACCGAGGATAATTGCGGCGCCAAAGCCGTTGCCGCCATCCTCGAAGTAGGCCAGGAGATCCTCGTGCGTGGCCTGTTGATCCCCCAGCCCGAGGTCTACTGCCAGTAAAGCCCCGGAACTAAATTCTCCGCTTTCTCGGCGCAGTAGCAATTCTTCACGAAGGGCCAGCGCTTTCTCATGTTGGCCCGCAAGACCATAAGCCATGGCAAGTTGACCTACGAATGTGGCCCCCCTCCGCCCTATCGCAACCAACTTCTCCCCAGTTTGAATGGACTCTTCCCAGCGGCCCAAGGCAGCGGTGGCCTTGAGCAGCGCCCACAAACCCAACACGAAATTGGGATGCAGTTCCAGTGCGCGTCGAGCGTTCCGCATGGCGTCTTCCTGACGGTCGGCGACGTGCAATGCCAAGGCAGTTAGGCCATGGATAAAAGGCGAGAGAGGGTCGAGCTCGGTGGCGCGGGCGGCTTCTTCAGCGGCTTCAACGGGCTGATGGAGAGTAGCGAGCGCCAGGCACAGGTAAGCGTGGAAATAAGACGAGCGGGGCTGGATTTCGAGCGCCCGGCGAAAATGCGGTAGCGCGTCGCCGATGCGTGCTCCGAAAATCACCATGGCATTGCCCATGGAATAATGAACTTCGCCGAGTGAGGGGTCGAGTGCCATCGCTTTATTGACGGCTGCCAAAGCCCGCGGGCGCATCTCGTTGAGAGAGATATAGCCATAGACCGCGAGAATGGAATACGAGTCTGCGATTCCGGCATGGGCAAGCGCGTATTCGGGATCGAGTTCAACCGCGGCGCGAAAACACTCAAGGCCTGCCCGGAGAGCACTTTCACTGCGCTGTTCCCATAAGCGCAAGCCTTTCAAGTACAGCTCGTACGCCTGAAGATTTTCGGAGTGACGGCGAGTCAGAATGGACTGATGGCCAGTCAACGTTGGCTCTATCATTTTGACTATGGCCGCCGTGATCTCATCCTGGATCTCAAAAATGTCGGCGATCTCGCGATCATAGCGTTCTGACCACATTTGGTACCCGTCGCCCACGTTCACCAGTTGAGCGGTAATTCGCAAGCGCTTGCCGGCGCGACGAACACTACCTTCGACGACCGCTTCAACATTGAGCTGGCGTCCTATTTCGCGAATGTCAGTACCGCTATCGCGAAAGCGGGACGCGGAAGTCCTGGAAGCGACCTGTAATCCTTGCAGCCGTGCCAGCGCATTAGTTAACTCTTCCGAGAGGCCGTCACTAAAGTATTGATTGTCGGGGTCTGCGCTTAGGTTGGTGAAAGGAAGGACAGCAATGGAAGGAATCCTCCGCCCGGCGCGAACTTTGCTCGAGGAGGACGTATGCCGCGAGCGCTCGATTTCGCCGAGTGCATCGAGTGCCTCGCGTGCCGACTGGCACCGGTCGCGCGAATTCTTGGCCATGAGCCGGTTGAGCAAGGTCGCAAACGCCGATGGGAGATTAGGGTTTGACTCGGACACCAACCGAGGTGGCCGGTTAAGGATTGCGTCAAAAATCAAGGCCGACGTGGAACCTTCGAACGGCCGAAAGCCCGTCGTCATTTCGTAGAGCACGACTCCGAGCGCGAACAGATCGCTGCGTTCGTCGAGAGTCTCCCCTCGCGCCTGCTCTGGGGACATGTAGGCAATGGTTCCCACGGCTGCACCTGGATCCGTGAGATTCATTTCGCTGGCAAGAGTCAGCGCGTCGTTAGCCAGTTCTCCGACGGACGCGAGACTTCTGGCCAGACCAAAATCAAGAAGCTTGGCATGGCCTTCCTCCGTTAGAAAAATATTGGCAGGCTTGAGGTCACGATGAATGACACCGCTGCGGTGCGCCTTTTCCAGCCCTTCGCAAATTTCCATGCCAATCTTCCAACACTGTTCCGGCGGTACCGGGCCTTTGCGCAGACGCTCGCCAAGAGTTTCCCCCTCCAGAAATTCCATCACCAGAAAATCGGTGCCGTCCTGGGAGCCGATATCGTATAGATGGCAAATATGCGGATGGTTTAGCGACGATATGGTGCGCGCCTCGCGCTCGAAGCGTTGTTTAGCATCAGAATCGGCGGAGAGGTGAGCCGGCAATACCTTGATCGCAACCGTCCGGGCCAGTCTGGCATCGCGGGCGCGATAGACTTCTCCCATGCCGCCGGATCCGAGCGGTCCTTGAATTTCATACGGTCCGAGCTTCGTGCCAGAGATGAGCGTCATGGGTTGTCGCGCCATTATAATCTCAGGCGAAGGCGTGCCCTTCCCGGGACGAACGTGCTTGACAGCTTGGTGGAATCCTCAGCCGTGTTTTAGGAGCAGCGATGCCAGACAAAGGCGCATTTCCCCATTACATGCTCAAAGAAATTTTCGAGCAGCCGCTTGGACTTCGAGACACGATAGGCCCCCGCGTGTCGTTAGAGGACGCCGCGATCGTGCTCGACGACGTTCGCATCAGCGCCGAAGAGCTTCGGGCCTTGCGTCGTGTGAATATCGTGGCTTCGGGCACCAGCCGCCATGCGGGGATGGCCGGACAATATATGTTTCAGGAACTCGCTGACGTGCCGGTGGACGTTGATTATGCGAGCGAGTTCGAATACCGCAATCCTCAGATTGGTCCGGGAGAACTCACAATCGTCATCACCCAATCGGGCGAAACCGCGGACACCACCGCCGCTCAACGGGAAGCGAAAATCAAAGGCTCGCGCACAGTTGCAATTTCAAATGTGATTGACTCGACAATAGCCCGGGAAGCTGACGGTGTTCTTTACACTCACGCCGGACCGGAAATAAGTATTGCATCCACGAAAGCATTTACTGCTCAAATGGCCGTGCTCTTTGTCTTCGCCCTTTATCTCGGACAAGTCCGCGGCAGATTGAAAAGAGAACAGCGCCGGAAGTGGATCGAGGAATTACTCGAGCTTCCGAACACGCTGGAAACTGTGCTTCGGTGCTCCTCCGATTGCGAGACTCTTGCAGAGCGTCTTCATGCAGTACAGGATTTTCTTTTCCTTGGCCGCGCGATTCACTATCCCATCGCAATGGATGGAGCGCTCAAGCTGAAAGAAGTTTCCTACGTTCACGCCGAGGGTTATCCAACGGGAGAAACCAAACATGGCCCCAACGCTCTAATTGATGAGAATCTTCCGGTTGTGATTATCGCGACCCGTGATGCCAACGATCCGGGATCGCTTCTCCGTCACCAGAAGAGCGTGGCCAACATTAAAGGGTTCAAGCAGCAACACGCCCTCGTGATCGCGATTATCTCTGAAGGGGATGAAGAAATAAGACACTTGGCCGATCACGCGATTTCTATTCCCCAAGCTCCCGAACTATTGCTACCCATCCTGGAAATTGTGCCGCTCCAGCTATTTGCGTACTACATGGCTGTCCGTAAGGGCCTGGATGTGGATCGTCCGAGAAACCTTGTGAAATCCGTGATGGTTGAATAATTTGCACTCCCTGTTCTGCCCTCGCAATGAATTGACTCGCCGCCGCTCGGCCCCTAATATGGTCTCGCATATGGTCTCGCAAAGAGCGGAGATTTTTTAGTGATTGGCAAAACCATTTCGCACTACCGCATCGTCGAAAAGCTGGGCGGCGGCGGGATGGGTGTGGTCTACAAGGCCGAGGACACGGAACTCGGACGGTTTGTCGCTCTAAAGTTCCTGCCTCCAAGCGTGGTCAGAGATCCGCAGGCTCTCGAGCGCTTCCGCCGTGAAGCCCGCGCCGCCTCAGCCCTAAATCACCCCAACATCTGCATCATCCACGAGATTGGGAAAGACGAGGGGCAATCGTTCATCGTCATGGAGTTTCTGGACGGGCTGACCTTGAAGCATCGTGTATCCGGCCGTCCCATGGAAATCGAGACGATCCTGCCTATCGCCATCGAGATTGCGGACGCGCTCGACGCGGCCCACGCGGAAGGCATAGTCCACCGCGACATAAAGCCTGCGAACATCTTTATTACCAAACGCGGCCACGCCAAGATTCTCGATTTTGGTCTGGCAAAAGTGACGCCCGCTGGCAAGACGGCGCTGGAAGCGGGAGCGACAGCCCAGGAGACGGCGATCGAGGAACACCTGACCAGTCCGGGATCTACGGTGGGAACGGTCGCTTACATGTCTCCCGAGCAAGCGCGGGCAAGAGATCTGGACGCGCGTACGGACTTATTCTCGTTTGGGGTGGTCCTTTACGAAATGGCGACGGGAGCTTTACCGTTCCGGGGCGAGAGTTCCGCAGTCATTTTCAACGCAATTCTGGAACGCGACCCAGTTCCTGCGATTCGGCTCAACCCTGACTTGCCGCCCAAGCTGGAAGACATCATTAACAAGGCTTTGGAAAAAGATCGGGAAATGCGCTATCAAGGCGCGGCTGAGATGCGAACCGACTTAAAGCGGCTGAAACGGGAGACGGAATCGCGCCATGGAACAGCGGCCAGTTCTGGATCGGTCGCGGTCGCACAGGAATCTGGCCCGATGGCAGTTGTAAATCCGCCAAGCTCGGGGTCTGGCTCCGCCGCTGCCGTCCCCGCAGCAACTTCATCTTCCTCCGGTAGCGCGGCAAGCGTTGGCCCGGCAGCAGCGAAAGCCAGAACATACTGGTTGGCGGTGGCCGCCGTTCTCTTCGTCATAGTGGCAGCAATTGCGGGGTGGTACATGCGCCGCTCGCAAACTAAACCAAAACTCACGGAGAAAGATAGTGTCGTCGTCGCCGATTTCACCAACACCACCGGTGATCCGGTTTTTGACGGCACGCTGCGGCAGGGGCTATCGTCGCAATTGGAGCAATCGCCATTTCTCAACTTGGTGTCCGATACGCGCGTTGTGCAGACGCTGGCTCTCATGTCGCAGCCGAAAGACGCGCGGCTCACGCTTGAGTTGGCGCGCGATATTTGCCAACGCACGGCCAGCGTCGCCACCATTGATGGCTCAATTTCCAGTTTAGGCAGCCAGTATGTCGTGGGGCTGAAAGCTGTGAACTGCCGCAACGGTGATGTATTGGCGGACGAGCAGGCGACTGCCAGCGGCAAGGAGCAAGTGCTGAAGGCGCTGGGAGACGCGGCAACAAAAATGCGTGCGAAGCTCGGCGAGTCGCTGACCTCGGTTCAGAAGTTTGACGCCCCGCCGGATAACGTGACCACGTCATCGCTTGAGGCACTACAGGCCTACAGCCTCGGGTACAAAGCTCAAATTGTGAAGAACGATCCGGTTACGGCGATTTCGTTTTTGCAAAGAGCGGTCGAGCTCGACCCGAATTTTGCCCTGGCATGGGCACGCCTGGGAACCAACTATGGGAACCTGGGCCAGTCCGCCCGCGCCGCTGATGCTTCGCGCAAGGCTTACGCTTTGCGCGACCGGGTTAGCGAGCGCGAGAAATTCTACATCGTTTCGCATTATGAAGCTTACGTTAATGGAAATATTGAGGCGGTGCGCAAGGCCTGCGAGTTGTGGGCCCAGACCTACCCGCATGACATTGCACCGCAGGCAATGCTGAGCGTTGCCTACGTCGCTCTCGGCGACGCTGATAAGGCCCTTGCTGCCGCGCAACAAACGTTAATAGGCGAGAGCGAAAGTGGGGTGGCTTACGCGAATCTGGTTAGCGGCTATTTGTATGTGAACCGTCTTGACGAAGCAAGAGCCACGGCGAAAGAAGCGCAGGCCCACAATCTGGATAATCCGCAAATGCACTTGGTGCTTTACGGCGTTGACTTCCTCCAACACGATGCGGAGGCAATGGAGCGCGACGCGGCGGCAGTAATTGGAAAGGCGGGGTACGGAGATGCCTTGCTCTATAGCGAATCCGATACTGCGGCATATGCCGGGCAGCTTGCCAAGGCGAACGACCTTACACAGCAAGCCTCCGACTTTGCCCAACGCGCGGATCAAAAAGAAACAGCATCTGGCTACATAGCCGAATCGGCAGTGCGCGAGGCTCTGATGGGCAATCTGAGCGACGCAAAGCAGCGGGCACAGGCGGCGCTCGCTCTTTCGACAGACAAGGATGCGCAGGCTATCTCGGCAATCGCAATTGCCTTGGCGGGCGATCCCCGGCGGGCCGGAATACTCTCTGAGGATATTGCCAGCCGGTTTCCTCAAGACACAATGGTGCAAACCGAGTACCTGCCCATGATTAATGCGGCGGACGCGCTCAACAAGGATAACGCTTCCAAGGCAATTGAGGCTCTTGCCCTGGCGACGCCCTACGAGCTTGGCTGCACTGCGCAGACAGTTAGCTTTTGTCTGTATCCTATTTATCTGCGCGGTGAGGCCTATATTGCGTCGGGCCAGGGGGTCACTGCCGAGGCTGAGTTCCAGAAAATTCTTGCCCACCCCGGTAT
>PNAR01000121.1 GCA_003169715.1 Acidobacteriaceae bacterium
CTGATCAGCTCCTCGAGCAGACTTTGCGGATAAATTGAGGCAAGCGAATAATCGGCCATCAGCCCATTCGGCAGTGCCAATTCCTCGACGCTCAAGGCCTTGAACGTAGTGCCCGCCGGCCACGGCCGGTTGGCGACAGAGTGAGTCGCCCCAACTGAACAGTCGCTGGCGTCTGTGGCCAACAGAATCTTCATCGGATGCAAGGAAGGAGCAGGTTTTCCTGCTCTTGAGCGCACAATTTCCACGGAACACGGCGCGGTTCGCAAAATACTCTGAGCCACGCTTCCAAGCAGAAAACGTGCGATCGCGCTGTGGCCATGGGACCCAGCCATTAATAGATCAGCGCGCCATTCCTTCGCGTACTGCGGAATGGTTTTTCGCGGAAAACCCTCGATGATCTGGAACGCAGCATGGTGCCCCGCGCGCTCAAGTGGTTCCGCGCTTACCTTCACAGCCGCGGCCACCTGATCCAATTCGCGTTTTCCTTCTTCAAGCAATGCCGGAAGCCCGGCAAATCGGTGCAGGTCAACGACGTGTATGACGGTGAAACTCGTATCCTTTGGCCAGGGTCGCGCCGCGGCCTCAGCAAGGACCAGATCGGCCGCTGGGGAACAGTCCATTGCGACTAGCACTTTCATGATTGCTCCGTTACGGCGCCTTGTCTGGTGAGTGCCATAACCGAACCGTGACAGGACTCACGAACCATGGCAGTGACGAGGATCACTCGGTGCGGTGCGGAAACTCACCGAAATCCGGGCGTGTCGGAAGCAAGGGTCCATCACACAAGGAATATCATGCATCAAACAAAATTCTTCGGATGCTTCAATTAAACCTGGACATGCGGGTGGTTTTCAGCAGACCTTGGAAAAGAAAGTGGGGAACCCACGCGCGGAAAAACTCTACAAGCGCTTCGAGAAACGTGGGTTCAGGACGGTATTCACCGGCGCTATCCTACCGTCGCCGTTCCCTTTCATTTCCATCCTGATGGCCGCCGGATCATGCAGTATCCGCGCAGGAAGTTCGTGTCTGCGCTCACGGCGGGACGCGCCCTGCGTTTTTTCGCCGTGGCCTATTTGGACAGGATCTATAGCCAGCCAATGATCGCTTTCTTTTCACGCCACTACCAGCCGATGCTGTATGTTCTGATCGCACTGGCTGCAACGGCGGGAATCGTCGCTCTAATCTACTTCAAATGGTACCGACCCAAGATGCAACGTGAAGAACGCGCGCGGGGCGAGCAAGTAGAAACATTTCCCGTCCCGTCCCGGCATGCGAAGGGGAGAGTTGACCACTTCACGCAAGGCAAGCGAAAGTGAGTGGACCGCCGCAGTGCCTGACCGAGACTGCGTGGCGTGATTGCTGGCGAGAGGAACAAGCGACCATGACTGACCGTTTACTTTCGGTTCAAAATCTCCGAGTGACTTTCGGGAACCGCGACGTTCTTCGTGAATTGAATTTCGAGGTATTTTCCGGGGACTGCCTCGCGATCATTGGACCGAATGGATCTGGAAAGACGGTGTTACTCAAGGCCTTGCAGCACCTAATCCCGTACGAGGGCGAGATCCATTGGAGCCAAGAGGCGCGCGTTGGGTATGTCCCTCAAAGTGTTGCTGCGGACCGGCAGCTTCCCTTAAGAGTCACGGAATTACTGGAAGCGAAGGCTCGATTCCTACATCTTGCGGATGAGGAGATGGAACAGGTTTCTTCCGAATTGAATCTATCACCTGAGTTTCTAAGCGCATGCATAGGGACTCTTTCGGGCGGCCAGTTTCAGAAAGTCTTGATTGCCTTTGCAATGCTTGGGCGTCCCAACGTGCTCCTCTTCGACGAACCGACGGCGAGTCTCGACGAACTCAGCCAAGAGCGCATCTATGAGTTGGTTCATGAGTTGCAATCTCAGAAAGGCATTACCGTGATTTTGGTATCGCACGATCTGAGCATTGTGTATCGCTATGCGAACCGGGTTTTGTGTTTGACCAAGGGCAAGCCCTGCATAGGGCCACCGAACGAAATCATGACGCCTCAGATGCTGGAGGAACTATACGGAGCTCCATCAAAGTACTATCGTCACATCCAAGAACATTGAACCAATGGTGTGCGGCTCGCTCGCGGAAAGAAGAGACCTCAAACATCATGGACACAAGCCACAGTTACGCGATACTGCTTGCCGCGTTTTTTGCGATCGCGGCTGGCCTTGTGGGATCTGTTGCCTTGATGAAGCGAATGGTACTCGCGAGTGACGTTATCTCGCACTTGGCGCTTCCCGGGCTCGGAATAGCTTATCTTCTCAAGAGCAACCCGCTGGTCGGTGGGGGAGCGACCCTATTCTTGGGCACGCTTCTGGTCTGGCAGCTTCAAAAGAAGACAGGACTGGCGACAGACTCTTCGATCGGCGTGGTATTCGCCGCTTCTCTCGGAATCGGCGCCCTTCTCACCCCGAACGAGGATTTGCTTGAGGCGCTTTTTGGCAACTTCGAGAAGCTGTCACTCTTCGGTTTCCTTCTCGGAACGGCTGCCGTCATTCTGATTGTCGCCTTCGTGGTTCAGATGAAGGATCGCTTGATCCTGAATCTTTTTTCTCCCGACTTGGCTTCTGCAACTGGAGTGAACGTTGCGCACCTGGACCTCGGATTCCTGCTCGTGTTCAGCCTCACAGTACTGGTTGGCCTGCGTTTTATGGGAGCATTGCTTTCCAGCGCCTTGATCATCATTCCGGCTGCAACGGCGCGCCAGCTTGCGGGCAAAATGACCGAATTTGTGGTTGTCGCGTGTGCGCTGAGCTTGGTTTCAGTCGCGGCGGGGTTTCTTGTCAGCACGCTGATTTTCAAGACATCGACGGTTGGCCCGAGTATCGTCATCGTTTCCGTGCTCCTATTTGCAATGAGCCTCATTACGAAAAAATGATGTTTGGATTCCAGTGGTTCCGTCCTCGAGAGCTTCTGACGGAGCCAATACTCAATACTCTTTACCATCGACGTAAACGAAGGCGACGGTTTATTTCTAAGAAGCGGATCGCCTGCGTCCATCTTCATGGAGTCCAAAGATGCCCACGCTCGCCCACCTACAGCGCTTCGAATTTTTCCAAGTTCCGGGAGTCCAAGTCTTTCCGGCCAAAGAGCTTCTCCTTCACGACGAAAGGGTTCGTCGTGCTTCGCGATTGCGGGAAGGCTCAGAACTTCCCAATCGTCGCCAAAAGTATTCGCCAAGAGCCGCCCAGCCAAGTCGTCTTCATGCCAACGGGTCTGAATGAGAACAATCGCTCCATTGGGAGCTAAACGCGTATAAGCAACACATGCGTACCAGTCGTATAAGACTCGTCACACTGTTTCACTGTTTGCCTCGGCGTAGTCCTTGAGAGGGTCATCAGGTGGGCACCTCGACCTGTAATAGGTCCGCCTCTACCAACCGCGTGTTGGCATCGCCTGGCTGTA
>PNAR01000452.1 GCA_003169715.1 Acidobacteriaceae bacterium
CGTGGGAGTGTTGGCCATGCCTTAGGTTCCCTCTTCATTGCGGGATTGCCGCAAGTGCAGATTCTATCTTCGGTTGCATCGTTCTGTCTTGAGGGAAGTCAGGGGGAAACATCCCAAGCCGAACACTCTCGTGGAATCCCGCTCTATTGGCTAGACTGCTGACCATGATTGGCGGTTCGGCGTTAGACGTGGCAGGCAAAAACGGACGGAATTCGTTGTATATCTGGCCCTGGCTACCGCGGCCGATCGCGTGAATGCTCTTCAGATTCAGGACGGTGCCATCGCGCTGAACCCGCGTTCGTTTCACACTCACTACAGCCATGAACGGTTCATTGGCAATGGGAGTGACAAAGATGCCACGAGGAGCCTGCGCCAGAGCTACTGGGATTGCGGAAAAGAGAAACAAAAAAGAAGCAAGCTTCAGGGCGTATTTCGAACTCATCAGCGTCCTCTAGCGACATCCAGCGCCCAATAGGGTACTGCCGTTTAACCCCGTCATGCAAGTCGAAGGCCGAATGGTGTCGTTAGCACAAGCCTCCCCGACGCCAACATACCCGAATTCTTGTCAAGCCCCATTTCGACCCCATTTCCCCGTAAACCACTCCATCCATTCAGAAAATAGTTTGGCCCAACGTGGCGCATTAGCTATATTGAAAGGCTTATAATATATCTAGAAGATAACAATAAAGGCGCGGCTACCCAGCTGCGCCTTTCGCTTTTGGCGTCACGCATCACATTCAGCGCACAAATCCCAAAATTATTGTCATTCCGAACGGGCGCTTANNCGCTTAGCCCGGAGGAATCTGCTGTTCGCCCTTGACCCCGTTCGCATCACCCGACCGCGGGTGCCCCATCCTTCGCCTCTTTTCGAAGGGGTGGTACGCAAACCACAGTGAAATTTGTCTTTGCAACCAACACAGGAAAACCGTGAAAAAACTAACAACTCGCCACAAGCCACATTCGTCATCAACCAAAACTCGCCCGTCGAAACCCATACCCACCAAGCGCCGCGGAGAAATCGCCGAAGCCGCCTTTCTGCACAAAGCCGCGTCTCTAGGATTCAGCATCTCCAAGCCCTGGGGAGAGAGCGACCGCTACGACTTCATCCTCGACCACGGAGGTCGCTGCTGGCGCGTTCAGGTAAAGTCCGCCCACTCCAGCTCCGTCCACGGATACACCTTCCACGGCTGCGGCAACGCTCGCAATAAGCGATATACGCCGCGCGATATAGATTTAATCGTCGGCTACGTCGTTCCCGCCGACGCCTGGTACGTCATCCCCATCGCGGCCTTCGCCAAAATCACCGCAGTGAAAGTCTTCCCCTCGAGCAAACGCCGTATGTCCAAGTTCGAAAAATACCGCGAAGCCTGGGGACTGATTAAAGCAGATTCCTCCGAGGCCAAGCCTCGTTCGGAATGACAACGGAGTTGGTATTGAGGGTTTCGGAATGACAAAAAGGGAGAGTGTTCTCTCGGGTCTCAAAATGATAAGTCGGAGGATCCCGGCTCGCACTGAGAAAGGAATAGTTTGGCAAAGAAATGTTTCAACTTTGTGACCTCCATCACAGCAGCTTGATCTCGCGTCTCTTAAATTTGTCATTCCGAACGGGCGTTCGCCCGGAGGAATCTGCTGTCCTGAGGGGCGGGATGAGAGACAAGCGCTATTACGTCTATATCGTCGCCAGCAAGAGTCGCACCCTTTACGTCGGCGTGACCGGGTCGCTCATGTCCCGAATTCTTCAGCACAAGTCGCGCGAATCTGGCTTCACGGGACGTTATCGCATTGACCGTCTAGTCTACTTCGAGAGTTTTCGCTATGTGAACAACGCGATCGCGCGGGAAACAGAAATTAAGGCGTGGCGGAGAGAAAAGAAGGTGGCTTTGATCATGGCGAACAATCCCACATGGGAAGACCTCGCTGGCGGTTGGGGGAAGCCTGCGCCGATGCGAAAAGCAGATTCCTCCGGTCTCAGCGCCCGTTCGGAATGACAAAGGTTGGATTACGAATAAGACCAGCCGGAACCGACGGATGCTGCCGCACCATGCCAACTCAATTAAACTTTGTCATTCCGAACGGCGAAGCCGGAGGAATCTGCTGTTCGCCCGACCGCAAAAGAAAAGCCCCACTCCGAAGAGTGGGGCTTCGATAAAGACAGGCTTCTGCGCCGAAGGCGCGTCCGCCTGGACGGCCAGTCCCTAGTACATGCCTTCCATACCGCCGCCGCCACCGTGTCCACCGCCCATTGGAGCACCCTTCTTCTCTTCTGGGATTTCCGAAACTAGCGCTTCGGTGGTGAGCATCAGCGATGCGATGGATCCGGCATTTTGCAGCGCGGTGCGAACGACCTTCGTCGGATCGAGCACGCCCGCCTTTACCAGGTCTTCGTAATCGCCGGTGAGGGCGTTGTATCCAAAGTTGTTATCTTTGGAGTCATTCACCTTGCCTAGAACGATTGCGCCTTCTTCGCCGGCATTTTCGGCGATCTGACGCAACGGCTCTACCAGGGCGCGCTTCACGATGTTGACGCCGATCTGCTCATCTCCCTCGAGCTTCAACTTGTCGAGAGCGTTGACGCAACGGCTGAGTGCAACACCGCCGCCGGGGACGATGCCTTC
>PNAR01000045.1 GCA_003169715.1 Acidobacteriaceae bacterium
ACAATTTTCTTGGCGTTGTCCCACGCGCCACCGGCATTTGCCATGAAGATCGCCTGATAAAGTCCAAAGATCGCAATGGACATCAGATAGCCAATGAAATAAAACGGCTCAACAAACGCGAACGACAGAGTTGCAAAGAAGATGGCGAGGAAAATATTCAGCATTCCCTTCTGCGCGTACTTGGTGCAAATTTCGACCACTTTTTTGCTGTCTGCAATCGAGGCTCTTTCGACGCCTTCAAGTTTGATGTGGGCTTTGATGAATTCCACTGCACGGTAAGCGCCGGTAGTCACGGCTTGCGTGGAAGCTCCCGTAAACCAGTAAATCATCGCGCCCCCGGTAATCAGTCCCAGGACAAATGGCGCATGCAGCAATGACAGCTTATCCACGTTTTCGGTGAGCCCGGAGGTCAAATCCATGATGATCGAAAAGATCATCGTCGTCGCTCCCACCACCGCCGTCCCGATCAGCACAGGTTTTGCCGTGGCCTTAAAGGTATTCCCGGCTCCATCGTTGGTTTCCAGCAAATACTTGGCGCGTTCAAAATTAACGTCAATGTTGTAATTCCGCTTGAGTTCACCCTCTACTCCGGGGATATGTTCAATTAAAGACAGCTCATAAACTGACTGAGCGTTATCGGTGACCGGACCGTAAGAATCCACAGCGATGGTCACCGGCCCCATCCCGAGAAATCCGAAGGCGACCAGTCCAAACGCGAAAACCGGCGCCGCGATCATGGTCGCCGCCGCAGCGAGGCCCATCATGCTGAAGTAATAACCCACCGACATCAGAATCACCATTGTTCCGCCCAAATAATATGCGCTGAAATTTCCCGCAACGAACCCAGACAAAATTCCCAGCGACGCCCCACCCTCCTGTGCGGATATAACGACTTCCCTTACATGACGCGATTCCGTTGACGTGAAGGCTTTCACGAGTTCTGGAATGACGGCACCCGCCAATGTTCCACAAGAAATGATCGTAGCCAGCTTCCACCATTGCGAGGAGTCTCCCCCGAGCAGTGGAATGATCACTGAAGAGATGATGTAGGTAAGGACGATCGAAACAATGGATGTGATCCAAACCAGTGAGGTAAGGGGAGCCTCGAAGTTCATCTCATCTTTGGTCGCATATCGCGCTTTGGCGATTGCGCCGTTTAGGAAGTACGCCACGGTACTCGCTACCAACATCGCAACGCGCATTACGAAAATCCAAACCAGCAGTTGCACCTGGACGACCGGATCTTTCACGCCAAGCAGGATGAACGTGATCAGCGCGACTCCGGTAACGCCGTAGGTCTCGAAACCGTCGGCGGAGGGACCAACCGAATCGCCTGCATTGTCACCCGTACAATCGGCGATTACGCCAGGATTACGGGCATCGTCCTCCTTAATTTTGAAGACGATCTTCATTAGGTCGGAGCCGATATCGGCAATCTTGGTAAAGATTCCGCCGGCAATTCGCAGGGCTGCTGCTCCCAGCGACTCCCCAATCGCGAAGCCGATGAAACAAGAACCGGCATAATCCCGCGGCACCCATAGAAGAATAAAAAGCATGATCAGCAACTCGACGCTGATGAGCATCATGCCTATACTCATGCCGGCTTCGAGAGGAATTTGATAGACCGGGTAAGGCTTTCCGCGAAGACTCGCAAACGCCGTCCGAGAGTTCGCAAACGTGTTTACCCGGATGCCGAACCATGCCACGCCATAGCTGCCCGCAATTCCCAGGAGACTGAACCCCAGGATGATCACAACGCGGATCGCGTCGAACTTCAGCAGCACGCCGAAATACAAAATGATGATGACCGCGATAAATGATTCCAAAAGCAGTAAGAATTTTCCCTGGGTCAGCAGGTAGGTCTTGCAGGTTTCATAAATCAATTCGGAAATCTCGAGCATCGCCCGGTGCACAGGCAAATTCTTCAGGCGAACGTAGATCGTCATCCCGAAAGCCAGTCCGAAGATGCAAAATAGAATTCCGATGGTGAGGAGCTTGTGACCATTCATTCCCAGAAAGTTCACCTGGGATAGGTCGGGAAGCCTGAGATTGGCTTCGCCTCCTGCCTCCGGGGCGGGTTGAGCCAGTGCGGCTGACGTACCAGCAATCAAGACAGCCAGAATGAACCCTGCGGTTCTTACTGCCCCGCGGGTACGGCACAACAGATCTGAAAGGGAGTTGCGCATAGCGAATCCTCCGAGGACGAGTTTGTCTAGGATGACAACGTGTTTGGGCACCACTTAATTGGCAACGATTTCACGAGCGTAAATGCCACGTTCATCGCTAGGCCGCAGTTCCGAACACGCTTCCACTACACGACTAGAACAAGACTTCTGAGCTTGGCCGCGTCGGATGTCCGTGCTTTGCATTTCTCGCTGCCTTGAGAAACCCTCAGCACAAAACCTCGTCTTTATAGCACTGGGGGAGAAGGAGGTCAATCGGTACTGCACAGTAGTGTCGTTAGCACATGATATGTCCGGTTGAGATAGCACGTGAAGTGTCCGCATTTCGGGCGGCGAGAGTAGGAGAACATGCTAGGCATGTTCTCTTACACGAAGGCCGCGATGGAGCGGGCGATGAAAGTACAGGAAGTAATTTTGCGGGCGATTGCGAAGAAAATCACGTGGTGGCAAGCGGCCGAAATTATCGGCATCAGCGACCGGTCGATGCGGCGCTGGCGGGAGCGCTATGAGGAGTCCGGCTACGACGGATTGTTTGACCGGCGGCGCGGGCAGCCGTCGCCCCAACGGGTGCCGCTGGCGACGGTGGAGCGGGTGCTGAGTTTATATCGAGAGCAGTATTTCGATCTGAACGTGCGGCATTTTCACGAGAAGCTGGCGAAGCACGAGATTGAACTCAGTTACACATGGGTGAAGCTGGCGTTGCAGGGAGCGGGACTGGTGGCGCGAGGGCGCAAGCGCGGGGTGCATCGCAAGCGGCGTCCGCGGCGGCCATTGCCGGGGATGATGCTGCACATTGACGGCAGCCGGCATCGCTGGTTTCAGGACGAGCGCTGGCATGACCTGATCGTGATTCTCGACGACGCCAACAGCGAGATTTATTACGCGCAGTTGGTGG
>PNAR01000027.1 GCA_003169715.1 Acidobacteriaceae bacterium
GATTACGTCTCCGGCTACCATCCTCTGTTTTTAATCGCGAAATCGGTCTACCGGCTTGCCCAAAAACCGTACGTATTAGGGTCGTTGGCTTTGCTTTATGGGTATCTTTCCGCTTATCGAGAAGGCATGCCCCAAGTTGACGATCCGCAGTTAATTAAATACTTGCAGCAACAACAACTCGCCAAACTATTCAGGCGAAAAACGATCTGGAAGTGACATTGGACCGTTTACTATAGGTTCGTTACACGCTGACCTAACTTCGGATTAGCCCTGACCAAATTCTATTCTCCCCATGACAGATCTCTCCATCGTCTACGTAAACTGGAACTCGCTGGATTACCTTCGTAAGTCCATTGCCAGCGTGTACGAACACACGCATGACATCTCGTTTGAAATAGTCGTTGTGGATAATGCATCACCAGAGACAGGAGTGGAAAGCCTTAAGGAGCTGTTTGCGGGAATAAAAGTTATCAAGAGTAGTGAAAACCTGGGATTTGCGCGCGCCAATAACCTGGGTTTCAAGGCCTCTACGGGAAAATACGTGCTGCTGTTGAACCCCGATACTTTGCTGATCGAATCGTCCCTGGATGTGATGCTGAAACACATCCAACTGCTGCCAGACTCAGGAATTGTTGGATGTAAACTCTTAAATTCCGACCGGTCCGTGCAGCTAACTTCAATTCAGAAGTTTCCAAATATTCTGAACCAGGTTGTGGACGCCGAATACATGCTGTTACGTTGGCCGCGGTTTCCTCTATGGAACATCGGACCGCTCTTTTGCAACGATGTAAAGCTGACTAAAGCAGAAGTCATTTCCGGGGCCTGCATGCTGCTCAGCCATGAAGTCTTTGAGAAAGTCGGGATGTTCAGTGAAGACTATTTCATGTATGCAGAGGATCTGGACCTTAACTACAAGGTCCGCAAAGCAGGATTTACCAACTACTACGTCGGAGAGACGGCCATCATTCATCATGGGGGTCGAAGCAGTTCGCGGCAGCAAGTCAGCCAATGGGCTACGATCATGAAATACAACGCGATGCTCACATATTTCCGCAAAACTCGAGGAAGATCGTATGAGTTGCTCTATCGCGCCTCGATAGGAATCGTCGCGCTGTGCCGGCTTTTGCTGTTAGCGGTCGCCTTTCCCGTTGGCGGCAGGCTGTTTCAGAAAGATTCCCTGCACATGGCGTCCAAAAAGTGGAGGGCGGTACTGGCTTGGGCTGTTGGCTTCTCCCGGATAGCAGCTAATAGTTAAACTTCATTGGCAGGAGCAGGTGCAACGTGTGCGGAATTTGCGGAAAACTTAATTTTGACGCGCAAGCGAGTGTCTCGCCTGAATTATTGAAGCGCATGGCGGACAGCATTCACCATCGTGGGCCCGACGATGAAGGCTACTATGTTTCCGGTCCCGTCGGCTTAGGTTTTCGACGCCTCTCTATCATTGACCTCAATACTGGCCACCAGCCCATATCCAATGAAGACGGTACAGTTTGGATCGTTTTCAACGGAGAAATCTACAATTACAAGGAACTCCGGCAATATCTGGTCTCAAAAGGTCATACTTTTCGGACGCAAACGGACACCGAGGTAATAATTCACCTCTACGAAGAGCTTGGCGAAGGTTGCGTCGAGAAACTGCGTGGGATGTTTGGCTTCGCAATCTGGAGCGAACGCGATCAAACTTTGTTTTTAGCGAGAGACCGCGTAGGAATCAAACCTCTTTACTATTGGTTATCCGATCGGGCACTGGTTTTTGGTTCGGAAATCAAAGCGATTTTGGCTGACCCGGATGTTAACCCGCAAGTGCGGCCAGAACTGATCGATAGATTTTTAACTTTCTACTACATGCCGGGTGAGGACACTCTGCTCACCAATATTTACAAATTGGCGCCCGGATGCTGCATGACTGTGAAAGCCGGAAAAACGCGGATCAGGCAATACTGGGATCTTAATTTTGCACCGGAAGACAAGAACTTCAAAGAAACAGAAAAGGAACTCCTCAACCTGCTGGAAGAATCGGTACGGCTGCACATGATCAGCGACGTGCCGGTGGGTTTTCTTTTAAGCGGCGGTTTAGATTCCACCGCGATGCTGGGCCTCGCAGTAGGGAAGAGCCACCTCCGCACCAGCAGTTTTACGCTCGGGTTTTCAAGTCCGGGGATAACCGACGAACGGCCCTACGCCCGCATCGCGGCGAAACGTTATGGCTCCGACCATCATGAAATGACCATAACCTCGAAAGAATTTGCCGATTTCCTGCCGAAATTCGCCTGGCACATGGAAGAGCCAGTCTGTGAACCTCAAGCCATCGCTCTGTACTACGTATCAAAGCTCGCGAAAGACTTCGTCAAGGTCCTGATCTCTGGAGAAGGTGGCGATGAAGCCTTCGCCGGGTACCCTAACTACAGAAACATGCTTTGGTTAGAGCGATTCAAGAAAATCACCAAGCCACTAAATGGCGCTTTGTCCGCCGGCCTTTCCCTTTTGAATCGTGCCGTACATTCAGGGCGTATAGAGAAGTACGCGGGGTTGATGGAGCTTCCTTTTGAAACCTATTATTACAGTCGAGTTTCAAGCCCACGCACTTATTTCAATAAACACAAATCCGAGCTGTATTCGCAGGATCTCGCTGCCTTTGTAGACGGCGCTTTCTCCATCGGCATGGTCGCGAGATGCCTGGAAAAAGTAAAGACAGAAGGCGATCTGAACCGGATGTTGTATGTCGATACTAAAACGTCACTTCCTGATGACTTGTTGTTAAAAGCTGACAAGATGACGATGGCTAACTCGATCGAACTCCGTGTTCCTTTGCTCGATCATAAGCTGCTGGAATTTGCCGCCACACTCCCGGAGAATTTTAAGGTTCGAGGACTCACGGTAAAGCACATCGCCAAGGCAGCCCTCCGCGATTTGGTGCCACAGGAAATTTTGGATCGAAAAAAAGTTGGCTTCCCGGTTCCTTATACTTCCTGGTTAAGAACTGAATTGAAAGATTGGGTGCGCGAAGTGCTATTCGATCGGGAAACATTGTCACGCGGTTATTTCAAGCGGCCTTTCGTTGAAGAACTCATAAAGAAGGAAGAAGATCGGGGCGGATATTCGAAAGAGGTTCTCTCCCTGGTGTCGCTGGAACTCTGGCACCGGGCGTTTGTGGGCCGGCCGGCTGTTGATATAC
>PNAR01000402.1 GCA_003169715.1 Acidobacteriaceae bacterium
CGAAACACCTTCAGAAAGACTTCCTGGGTTGTGTCAGCGGCATCGGAGGGATCATTCACGATGCGGTAGATGAGCCCATAAATGGGCTGATGGAACTCGCCAATGAGCCAGGAATAGGCTTCTTCCGAACCCTCCTTCAACTCAGCTATCACCGCGGATTCCGCGGACCTAGCTCCAATCGCGCTGGCAAGATCGGCCAATGTAGTAGCTCCCGCCATAGTGGCGTTGCCCTCGATTATAGAGTCACTTCAGTCCGTAGCGGGATCTTTATTCCAAGCAAGCGATTGTCCCCCGACAGTTCCGCCTTTAATGGAGTTAGACTCCGAATCGGGCTTAGGAGTTCCAAGAGTAATTCTTGGGGTGGGAACGAATTGCGGATGGGGAAGCTGGCGTCTCCTGTGCCGGCCGGGCGGGGCCCGGCGCTCCATTGCCTGGGCTTACGCTCCGGATGCGGTTGGGGTTGGCTGGGGCTCCTGAAAGATGCCGGTTATTGTTGGGATCAAGTCCGTGCTCAGAAAACTCTTATCCAAACAGCCATGGGCGCCTGCTTCGCGGGCGCGCGGAGCCAAAACAGTTGTGTCGTGCTGACTCATGACCAGAATTTTGGCCGAGGTTGCCTGCAGGAGGATGCGTGCCGCGTCCAAGCCGTTCATACCGGGCATGCTGATATCCAGGAGGATGAGATCGGGAAGCAGAGAGCGCGATTTTTCAATGGCCTCCAGGCTATCCTGCGCTTCGCCGCAAATCTCCCAGTCCTCGCGGGAGGTAAGAATGCTCTTGATGCCTTGTCGAACCCGCGCATTGTCGTCGGCTATAAGAATTCGCATGCGAATGGTTAATTTGCCTGGAAAATCACTTGGTCGGGGAAGGTGTTGGAGGAGCGGCGGTTGGCGAAGCGGCAGGCTTCGGCTTAGTCACCTTCTTTTTTGCAGGAGGTTTTTTGGCGGTATCGGTATCATCTATCACGGTTTTCTTCGGTGGCGGTGGCGGCCCCGCGGACAGGGTCTTGACCTGAGCTCGGAGACGCGTCAATTCCTCTTCCTTGTCAGCGGTCAGTTTCTGCACGCGCTCGCCCAGCGAGCGACGCGCGCTCTCGAGTCCGCTCATATCGTTGCTCAGGCTTTGAAACTCATCCTTGGAGCCGAATGCCCCCGCCGATTCCACCACCGACCCGAATACGTCGTAAAGTGCATCGAGGTTACGATAAAGCTTGAAACTCGCTCCCGTATCCTCGGGCTTGTTGTTCAATTCCGTGATCATATCCGGCAGGGCCGATTGCAAGTTGCGTTTAAGGGAATCCACGTTGGCTTGCGTCTGGCGTTTGGTTGCGCCATCGGTCTTCCATTTTTCTATGCGCGCCTTTTGCAGATTGGCCTGCATGCTCTGCGCCGTCTGCTGCAATTGCGTGAGGATGCCATTCAATTCGTTGACTGACGTGTAAGCAACCGGAGGCGGCGCCCCAGTTATGCCTTGTGCGCTTGCCCATTTCGGAACTATCAATCCGAAAGCGACGATAAAAAGAACTAACCGAACCAAATTATTTTGCGATATCGCCATTTTTATCTTCTTTGTCTTCCCAGTGTTTTTTTTCAAGCTTATCCTAGTTGAGGTGCACCGTCCGAGTCGAGTACCTGAATTGTTGTGGCAATCCGCTGGTAGAGTTTGACGGCACGCCGAAGCTAAGCGAGAATTGAACTATAGCAATTTGACCCGAGCAATTGTCCTTGCAAAAAAGTGGGCCTGTGGCGCAGCTGGGAGCGCGCTTCCATGGCATGGAAGAGGTCGTCGGTTCGATCCCGACCAGGTCCACCAATACCTTCAATCACTTCCGTCCGAAATCTGGGAACAATAACAGGGCATTGGGAACAAATGGGAACACTAAGTTCTCGCAGCGCATGAGTTCCTGCACCACCTTTACGTCATTACCGCAATCCGCCAACAGCGAACTATACGTGTGGCGGAAAGTGTGCCATCCACCTGCGTGGTAATGTCGACCCTCCGCGCCGCTGGCTGTAGGATTTTTCGCCGCAAACTATCCGGCCATATCGGCGCTCTGCCGAAGGTCTGATGGCTGGCGAAGATACAGTCCTCTGATGAGGCGTAAGCCGAGTCCCGCGCCAAGCCAGAAGCCCGTCAACGGCAATGTCATCCAACAGGACTGGCTGTCGGCAAGTCGATATCACTTGGAACCCCACGCTCTTCGCCCGACTTCCTCATCAACATGGACAATCACTTTCTCAAGTCTGAACTGAAGGTGGGTGACAGCGAGGTTGAGATGATTCGTGCTCGCTGGAAATATGGGTTGGTGCTTATCGACCTAGCACTGTTGCGCGATGACGAGGAGTCCAAGCGTGTCGACGACGATAATTCTGACTATGAAGACGAGAACTCCGATTCAATCGACAAGCGCGTTGAGCATTTCACGCGTGCGATTGCCCCTGTACTTTGCCTAAACGATCAACTCGCTCGGAGCGCTGGAAATCGACGCGGCGGTTGCTGGGGTTGCATCAGGCGAAGCGACGTAAATCCATATTTCAAGATCCGGGTCCTTTTAGCGACGAAGGTCGAGGACTTTCCTGGGCTACTACCCCAGAACGGAGGCTACTAAGCACGGAGCTTATAGTGAAACTTGGTCGTGCCGCCACCGAGTCAAGACCAGGTGCTAGTGAATATCCGAGATGCGGGCGTGGACTCGATCCGTTTTACTGACAATCCCTCTTTCTTCGACCGGGATAAGAAACCCGTTCGCTTTGCAATAGGGCTGCCCAAACATATGCACGTCACATGCTGCGCCCTCACTCAGCGGCTGCTTCGTTACGATTGTATTCGCGTGTAGTACGAACAAACCATTGTGA
>PNAR01000126.1 GCA_003169715.1 Acidobacteriaceae bacterium
GGCCAAGAGAAGCGCGATGTTGCGCTGGACGTCGGCAAGCAGTGAAGACGGAATTGTGCCGCCAGCAATAGCGCCCTCCGCACCATAAACCTCGTTCACCAACTCCATGATCGCGGCGATGCAGGTGTTGAAGTGCCAACGGCCCTGGAAATCATTGCTGACGCGCTTGATGGTCTGGTGGAGCTTGCGTTGAATCTGGCGAGCTCCAGGCGTCAGCACGCCGTCGCTTTGCGTTGAAGACGCAGCCGGGTGCGTCTCTACCGAAGATTTTTCTGCATGCCTCGCTACATACCGGTAGACGCGGCTCAAAAAGCGCTGAATACCTTCGATGCCTTTATCGTTCCAATCCAAATCGCGATCGGGAGGCGCCGCGAACAAGCTGTACATTCGCGCGCTGTCGGCGCCGTAGCGGGCGACCATCTCGTCCGGCGAGACAACATTGCCAAGACTCTTTGACATCTTGGCGCCGTCTTTTATGACCATCCCTTGGGTAAACAATCTTTCAACGGGCTCGACATTTTTAACCAATCCCATGTCGCGCATGAACTTTGTCCAGAAGCGCGAATAAATCAGGTGAAGAATGGCGTGCTCGACCCCTCCGATGTACTGGTCAATCCCGCGATCTCCGAACCAGTAACCGGCTTTCTGGCTATCGAACGGGGCTTTGTCGTTGTGCGCATCGGTGTAGCGGTAGAAGTACCAGGACGAATCCACAAATGTGTCCATCGTGTCGGTTTCGCGCCGGGCGGGTCCGCCGCATTTTGAACAAGTTGCGTTCACGAATTCCGGCACGCGACTCAACGGCGATCCGCCGGTAAGTGTGATGTCAATCTTGTCCGGCAAAAGTATGGGCAAATCTTTTTCCGGGACTGGAACGATTCCGTCCTTCTCGCAATACAACATGGGGATTGGCGTTCCCCAATACCGCTGACGTGAAATTCCCCAGTCTTTCAGGCGATAAGTAACGGTCGCTTTGCCGAAGCCGCCGCTCTCGGCATGAGCGGACATCTTTCTGATGGCGTCTTCGCAGTTAAGTCCGCTGAAGGAGCCGGAGTTCACCAGCGACCCATCCAATTCAGTAAACGGCAGTTCTCGTGTAATACCCCCGCCCGCGTTCCCGGGCACAATAACCTGCCTAATTTCGAGGTCGTATTTTTTCGCGAATTCATAATCACGTTCATCATGAGCAGGCACGCTCATAATCGCGCCAGTTCCGTAGTCCATCAGAATGTAGTTCGCCACCCAGATCGGAACCTTTTCGCCATTGTATGGATTCACGGCAAAGCGTCCGGTGCTCACGCCATGTTTTTCGATGGCCTCAATATCTCCGACCTCTCTGGCTTTTCGCTGTTCGGCGATCAGTTGCTCGACCTGGCCCCGCAATTTTGCGTCGTTGTCGGAGAAACCCGCAACCAGCGGATGTTCAGGCGCAACTTGGATCGAAGTAGCGCCGTAGATCGTATCCACGCGTGTGGTGAAAACCGTGATTTTGGAATCTGACGCTTCCCGGTCGAGCTTGAAGTCCACGAGCGTGCCTTCGCTTCGGCCAATCCAGTTGCGCTGCATGGTCTTGACCTTCTCGGGCCAGCCGTCGAGCGTATTCAGATCACGCAACAATTCATCCGCATAATGAGTGATCCGCAAGAACCACTGCTCCAACTCGCGCTGTTCGACCAAGGTATTTTCGTGACGCCAGCAGCAGCCGACGATTACCTGCTCATTCGCCAACACAGTGGCGCAGTCCGGACACCAGTTCACCCTGCTCTTTTTCCGATACGCCAGGCCGCGTTCATAAAGTTTCAGAAAGAACCATTGATTCCAGCGGTAATAGTCCGGAAGGCAGGTCGTAATTTCTCGCGACCAATCGTAGGCGAAGCCGAGACGCTTCATCTGCTTCTTCATGTTTGCGATGTTGCGGAGAGTCCATTCGCGAGGTGGCGTGTTATTCGAAATCGCGGCGTTCTCGGCGGGAAGGCCAAACGAATCCCAGCCCATGGGATGGAGCACGTTGTATCCGTTCATCCACATGTAGCGGGCAAGCGCGTCGCCTATGGCGTAATTGCGAACGTGTCCCATATGCAGAGCGCCCGAAGGATAAGGAAGCATTTCCAGCACGTAGTATTTTGGCTTGGTAGAATTCGGCTCGGCTGCGTACAGAGATGCATCCTCCTGCCAGCGCGCAAACCATTTCGTCTCGATGCGTTGCGCGTCATAGCGGATTTCGGCTTCAACGTCGCGGCTGTGCTCGGGACGAAGCGTCGTATTGTTTTGTTCTTGCATGAGCTTCTGATTTTACAATGAGAGGCGGGAAAGAGCCTGGTAGCGCGGAGCGCTCTCAGCCGCCGCGCAAACCGATAACCCGCCCTAATCGAAGACAGCCAAAGAGCCGGGGCACGCGGTTCCACCGAGCTCGCCGGTAATGGAACCGCGTGCGGTAGAATGACGTTATGGAAATCCGCCTGAGACCCGAGTTGGAGGAATTGATCAAGCAGGACATCCAGCGGGGCCCGTACGGAACAGTTGACGAATTTGTGGAGTGCGCAGTTTCAATGCTTCACGAACAAGAGGCATGGTTAGCCGACAATCGAAGAGAGATTGCAGCAAAAATAGACGAGGGTTACGCCGCCGCCCAACGCGGAGAATTGATCGAAGCTGATGCCGTGCGTTCCAAACTCGATGAGCTGAAGCGCGGACACTCCGAAAAGCCACGCCGGGGATGAGCGGCTATCGGTTCACGCCTCAGGCTGTAGCCGATCTTTTCGACATCTGGAGTTTCGTAGCGCAAGATAATCCCCCAGCGGCTAACCGGTTAGAGGAAGCAGTCTTTCGCGCTTGTAATTTTCTCGTCGGCCGTCCTCTTGCGGGGCGAACTAGAAAAGAAGTGACTCCCCACCCTGTCCGCTTCTGGGTCGTGCAGCCGTACTCAAACTATTTGATTGTGTATGACCCAGAAAAGAAGCCGCTCCGAATCATCCGCATCCTGCACAATGCTCGCGACCTGCTTTCGGTTCTGAATGAACTCTAGTAGGTGAATAACGAACCCATGAATCAAAGAGTTTCAAGCCAGGGAGGACGTCTAAGATGCCAGATAGGAATGAACAGGCTTTAAACGGACAGACTGCAATCATTACCGGCGCCGGACGCGGCATTGGCGCGGCCATTGCGATCAAGCTGGCCGGTTTGGGCGCGACGACCGTGCTTTGCGGGCGTACCCGCAAGACCCTGGAAACCACAGCGGACTCAATTTCCGCGGCGGGTGGACGAGGCGTGGTCCGGGAATGTGACGTCACAGACTTGCGCTCGGTCGAAACGACGGCTTCAGAACTTGAGAACACCCTTGGCCGGATTGACATCCTGGTGAACAATGCCGGCATCGGCAGCTTTGCGGGACCGCTGCATCAGATGGAGCCGCGGGCGTGGGACGCCATCCTGAATACGAACTTGCGCGGCGTGTATTACTGCATACGCAGCTTTGCGCCCATGATGATTCGGGCCCGCGGTGGTCATATCATTAATATCTCGTCTCTGGCGGGGAAGAACGCTCTTCCGAACGGAGCTGCCTACGCTGCGTCCAAGTGGGGCCTCAACGGTCTGAGCTACTCGGTTGCGGAAGAATTGCGAGCGCATAATATTCGTGTTTCAGTGATCTGTCCCGGATCGGTAGACACGGATTTAAGTCCGCACGAAGGAAAGAACGCCGAAAAAATGCTGAAACCGGCGGACGTCGCGCATGTCGTGGCAATGCTCGTTACGCAATCGCCGCAGTCGTTTGCGAGCGAGGTTTTGCTGCGGCCCACTCAGAAACCCTGAACGTTATTTCTTGAACAGGTTCTCGAAAGCTTGCTTCGCGTCCGCGGGACGGGCGGACGCCGGCGTCGAGGTCTGCTTTTCAACTCTTACGCTTATCGAATAGAACGTGCATGCATTGATCTGATCTTTGCGGGGAATGCGTTCGGGTATTGGTTGGGTGCACTCGAAGCGCGCCGCGGGATCGAAATATGTGCACTGCTTGCAGGAATGCAATTCAAAAGCGCACTTGGGGCATTGCCCAACCGGGTCGCTAAGAGATTGCCATATAACTCCGCACTGGGCGCAGCGCGAGACTGCATGCGTCGCCGCCAGCTGAAGCGGACGCGGTCCGAAGCTGTTGTCTTTGGACGGGCGATCACCAGACCGGTCAGAAGACGGCTTCTGACGATCGTTGTTATTGCTACTGCGGTCGCGATCCTGATAACCGTGTTGCCGATATTTCTGATCTGACAAGGAATCTCCTGATGGCAGACATTGTCTCGCGAGGATTGATTGCAGGCAAGTGCACGGAAGTTCTGATCCGCAGTCAAGATTCAGCATTGGTAGTTAGGCGAGCCATATAAGTCCCGGCAATTTTCCGGACCGCACGTGACGCTGTAAACTGGTTTTCCGCATTATGCCGACGTTTGCCGCGGTTGATATTGGATCGAATTCGGTGCGCCTTAAGATTGCGCGGCTGACCGGCGGCCGTTTACGAGAAATTCACGAGGATCGCGAAGTCACCCGGCTGGGTGAATCTGTTTTTCGCGATGGCTTTCTTTCTCCCGAAGCGATCGCCAATACCGTGAAAGTCCTGCGTCGCTTTCATCGGGCGGTACAAAAAGCAGGCACTGACACGGTGCGGGTCGTGGCTACCAGCGCGCTGCGCGACGCCCGTAATTCCCGCGCGTTTCTGGAATGGGTTCGCTCGTCAACCGGATGGAAGGTCGAGATTATTTCGGGACTGGAAGAGGCCCGTCTCATCCATTTAGGCATCGTCTCCATGACCCGTGTCAGCGCGTCTCCTGCATTGTTGATGGATCTGGGCGGAGGAAGCTGCGAGCTAACGATCTCCGCCGTGGGCCATATACGCGACACGGTTAGCTTGCCGCTCGGCGCAGTGCGTCTCACCAATGAATTTCTGCGGCATGATCCTCCGCGCAAGACCGAAACGCGGCAGCTGCGAGGATTTATCGCGCGGGAAATCGAAAGAATTGCCAGCCGCATCATCCGGGCAAAACCAAAGGTAGTGATCGCGACATCTGGTACAGCCGAGTCTCTGGCCGCAGTTTGCCACGGTTTGTACAAGACAAAAAGACCGCGAGCCATGACGGTCTCTAGGGCGCAAATGCGCCGAATTGCCAAGCTTCTCGCGAACCTTCCACTCGACAAACGGAGGACGCTCTCGGGCGTGGGACCAAGACGCGCTGAGATCATCGTGGCGGGCGCCGCAGTTTATACAGAACTGCTGGAGCGGTGCCACCTGCTTGGGTTCCGCTACTCGCCTCTGGGATTGCGAGACGGCCTGCTCGCGCAGATGACGGCGGAATATGATCGCGGAACCCGCTCGCGCAAACAACTCGAGTCGGAACGGTGGGATTCGATTCGAGCTGCGATCACGCATTACGGCGTGGAAATGGACCACGCGCTCAAAGTGCGTCAATCCGCGATGGAATTATTTTCTGCTTTGAAACCGGTGCATCGCTTGCCGCCGGAATATCAGGAGTGGCTTTCCGCTGCGGCCATGTTGTATGAGGTCGGAGACTACTTGAATCGCAATGGAAGGCATCGCCACGCATATTACATAATCTCCCACTCCGAGATTCTGGGATACAGCCTGCAACAACGGCGCATTATTGCGGCGATTGCGCGCTATCTGGGGAAATCCCGTCCCACTGCCACGGACGGTGCCATGCAAGTGCTTTCAGCGGAGGATCGGGATTGCGTGCCTAAAGCATCGCTGCTGTTGCGATTGGCCCGGGCTCTCGATCTAGGAAGGAGCGGAAGCGTCAGCGCAACCCGGATAAAGATCATTGCCGGCGGCGTGAATCTGTTATTGGCGCCAAAGACCAGGGCTAGCGTTGATTTGGAATTGTGGGCGGTGGAAAAAGAAGTCAATTATTTCCGGGAAATCTTCGGACGCGAGCTTTCTGCGGCCGTCGCGTAGAGTTCCCGCAATATTTTTGGAGTAAAACACCATTGCAGGACTGATGAGCTTCGTCCCGTTTCTACTTTTGCAACAGCACCCTTTTTCAATTCGACGGACGCCTGGCAACCTGCTTCACTGATGGCGCGCCCCACAAACTCACTTAGATTCGGGTTGTGACCCACGCACATAATGGAATCATATTTTCCATAGCGTTCGAGTAATTGCCGGAAATCCGAGAACGACGTGGTGGGTCGAAGTGCGTCCTCCAAGTGGAGCTTGCCCTCGTAGCTGAGCTCATTGCCCACGAGAGAAGCGGTTTGAGCGGCACGTTTCAATGGGCTCGAGAGAATCACATCCACGTGAACATCGAGAGCGTTGAGTGCCCGTCCTACGTACCCGCATTGCTCGATACCGGCCTTATCAAGCGCCCGTTTTTCGTCTTTTTTTGGATTGGCGATGCGTTCACCGGCGCTGGCATGGCGTAAAAAATAAATAGTCATCTGGCCTTCAGTCCCTTTTCATGACGCGATTTTCGAGCCGCTCTGACAATTTTGTGAGGAATTCCATCGAGAGTTTGCTTTCCTTCCGCAAGGGCGATCAGGAAATCCTGGGCATTGAAGAGGTCCGATTCTTTCGGCTTGCGCTTCCCGCGGGTTTGCCAGGCGCGAATGTAGTTGCCGTCCTTCTGCAACAGCCGCGCTTTGGCGTTATCAGCGATGTAAGCCTCCAGGATTTCGTGCCGGACGCGGTCGCGCAAAAGCGCGTCCTTAAGCGGAAAGGTCACCTCGACACGTTCATAGAGGTTCCGGGGCATCCAATCCGCGCTGCCCAAGTAAAGTTCCCCATCCCCGCCATTTTCAAAATAGTAAATGCGGCTGTGCTCGAGCAGACGGCCAACAATACTACGAACTCGAATTCGGTCGCTTACTCGCGGTATACCGGGGCGCAGTGCGCACATTCCGCGGACGATCAGATCAATCTCAACGCCGGCCTGCGATGCACGATAAAGCGCCTGAATGATGTTCTTATCCAGCAGCGCATTCATCTTAGCGATAATGCGGGCAGGGCGGCCGTGATGGGCATGTTCAGCCTCACGTGCGATCAAGGCCAGACTGTGCTCGGCCATATCCAATGGGGAAACAAGCAGGGGATGATAATTGGGATGTTCGGCATACGCAGTCAGAAAACTGAAAACATCATGCACCGCGCTGGTAATTTCAGGATCGGCAGTGAGCAGGCTCAAGTCAGTATAGAACCGAGCGGTCGCCGCATTGTAATTGCCCGTGCCTAAGTGCGCGTAAGAGCACGTAACTCCATCAGGATCGTGACGAACCATCAAGGAAAGCTTGCAGTGTGTTTTTAGTCCCACGAGGCCGTGAAAGACCTGTACGCCAGCGTCTTCCAAGTCCCGCGCCCAGCGTATGTTTGAGGCCTCGTCAAATCGCGCCTTCAATTCCACGACTGCGGTAACTTCCTTGGTTGCGGCTGCCGAAATAAGGGCGGGCACAATGGGAGACTGCTCACTCGTCCGGTAAAGAGTCTGCTTGATAGAGAGTACCAGCGGATCCTCGGCTCCGGTCTCAATGAATGAAGTCACGGCATCGAACGAATCAAATGGATGGTGCAACAGAATATCGTGCCGTCGAAGTTCCTCGAAAATATCCTGCGACTTGGCGGTCAGGCGAAGTTCGCGCGGAACGAATGGCTTGAACTTTAGCTCAGGGCGGTCTATTTGTTCGTAAAGATTGAACAGACGATACAGGTTTACCGGGCCGTGAACGGGGAACACCTGCCAGGTTTCCAATTCGAAGTTCGTGCGCAAGCGTTCGACAATTTCGGGATCGGCTTCGGCTTCGATTTCCAGGCGGACGGCGTCTCCCTTGCGTCGGTTGTGGAGTTCCGCTCGAACCGATTCCAACAAGCTGCGCGATTCCTCCTCCGCAAGATACAAGTTGCTGTTGCGGGTCACGCGGAAGGCCGCAGCGGAAACAATGTCGTAGCCGTGATACATCCTTGAGGCGTGATGAGCAACCATGTCCGCGAGGAAGATAAAATCCACAGTGTCACGGGATGGCAGCCTCACCAGCCGGGGCAAAGCGCGTGGCACAATGACTACTCCCGTATAGGTGAGTGCGGAACGCCGCCTCCGTCGCAATAGAAACGCAACGCATAATGCTTTGTTAATCACCCGAGGAAATGGGTGAGCGGGATCTATAGTCACCGGAGTGACTAGAAGATCTAATTCCTTTTCGCAGTATTCTTCGACAAAAGCGCGTGCGTCATCATCGAGATCATCTACGCCAAGGACGCGAATGCCATTCTGAGCCAGCGTTGGACGCAACTTCTCATTCCAGCAGCGATACTGTTGTTGGACGAAGTCGTGAATATTTTCGGAAAGCAGATCCCGTTCTTCGAGCAGACCCATGCCATCGGGCCCAGGCTCGGTGTTGCCATCCTCGAGCTGCTGGGCTAGTGCGGCGACTCTGACTTCGAAAAACTCGTCCAGATTGCTGGCGGTGATGGAAAGGAACTTGAGGCGTTCAAGAGGTGGATTCTGTTCGTCGTAAGCTTCCTCGAGAACGCGGCGGTTGAACGCCATCCACGAGATTTCGCGGTTGATGTAATACGACGGATTATCCAGCGAGATGCGAGCCATAATCCGGAGGGACACGCGAGACGAAACTCAGTATAGAACAACAAAAGCGGGCGCCGGTTGAACCCGGCGCCAATCTGGATTTCTCAGCGATAAACTCACTTACGGCAAGTAGTAGCGGAATGACGTGAGCACCATTGGCTCACTCGCGCTGGGAGCGCCGCCGGTTCCTCTCCAAGTGTTCCTCACTATGTAGGAGAACTGCGGGCCCCACTGTATCTTTCCCATGGGTCCTGAATAGAAGCGGTACCAGAATCCCAGGGTACCCTCAATCACGTCACGAGTGTCAACGTTACAGGACCCCAACCCGCCGGGAAGAAAGCCATTGGTGGACGTCGGAAAAGCACCACCTACCGGAGTACCAGGAACGGTTTCGCTGTAGCAACCGGTTGAGCTTCGCAGTGGAGAGCCGTAACCGATCGCGCTGGTAGTGCTCAGTGACGCGCGTCCCGCATATTCTCCGCCCACGTTGCTGTAAAGGTCCAGTTTCTTGTTGTGGTATTCCAAAGTACCGAGGGCTTGGGAACTCTTAATTAACCCCAGCACCCCGTCGGGACGCACATAAACATCTGGAAGCCCCACGGTTCCGTAGCGGCCGATTCCCTCTCCGCCAAGGAAGTGTATCCCGGCATCAATGTGCTTTTTGAAGAGATCGGCGCGCATATTGATGCCTACGCCTCCCCCTGTTCCCGCATTGTTATAGGCACCCACCGCAGTCGGCTTCGACAGGGTCGCGCCAGGGAAAAGCCGGTCACGGAACTGGCTAACCAAACCGAAGACCTCAATGTGGCTCACCTTGGTTGGCTGAAAGACAGCCTTGGCAACGAAATCGGGCACTTTATTAAATGAGTAGGTAGCTGAGGGGTTATAGAGACCGCCAGATGCTCCCGCCGAACCAATAAGGAAATTGCCAGTAGTCGCGCCCTCGCCTCCGACGGTGGTCTGAGCATTTTCCGCCGAGAATGCCAGCCAAAACTTATCGCCAAAGTCTTTGGCAACGCGGAAGCCATATTGACGCGCCCAACTGAATCCCACGTTATATTGCGGGTCAACAGTCATTGGAAGAATTTCGGTGCGGTTATCCACTCCGTTCTTGGTTTCCGTCACCAGGCTCCACATTTGGCCACCGGTGAAGCTCCATCCATTGGTCAAGTAGGCCTGTGCCCACGCTTGCCGCTGACGGAGAGAGTAACTGTTGCTCTCATTGTTATTCGAAGTTATTCCGGCGGACAAGAAATCAGTCTCGACGTAGCCGGTTAGCTTGGCATTCTTTATCTTGCCTTCAGCGAGCATCGCAACCCGCGATTGCCGGCCTGATGCGAAGAATTCAGAGAGATGATCTTGTGAGCTACCTGGGAATGGTATCGAATTGAACGCGGTATTTATATCGCCCCCTGTCGCAGCGCGGCGCCATACGGTTTCAGCCGCGAGAAAGCCACCTGGCGTAATCGTGATGCCCTTGTAATGAAGAGCGAGGGGACTCTCCATGGCATCGCGAACGTTCTTCTGCGTCTCCTGTAGGCTCAATGCCGCACTGACCGAGTTTTGTTTCAGATCGCTGACGTCACTTTGAATCGCCCCGACGGCCTGTTGCTGTTGGCTTGCGGTTGCGGCAGCCTGATCGGCCTTGATTGCCGCCCCAGACGCAGCCGTCTGTGCCTGTTGCGCTTGCTGTTGGCTCTGCCGGATATCCTGATCGCGGCGTGCGAGCTCTTGCCTGAGCTGCTCAATTTGCCGCTGCTGCGCCGCCAGCGCGTCCCGAAGCTGCTGTAGGTCCTGGACTGTGACGGCTGGACGGGCAACCGCGGCTTTTCTTCTCCGAGCTGTGACTTTAGTTGGGGTTGTCGCCGTTGTTTGCGCGAACAGCGGTACGGCGAACAAGACAAGAACGCACCATATCAGAACCGGCTTCATCTTTTCTCCTTCTCGTTTCTATGGTCGAATACCGTTTTGATGATCGGATATCAATGAATTTGCTTTATTGCAACCTTAACCTTGTCTACAACATTCTGAGGCAGTGGTGCGTATGTGAGATTCGCGGTCATTTTCTGTCCATCGTCAAGCATCCAATCGAGGAAGTCGGAAATGATTTTCCCTTTAGCGGCATCCTTCGCCTGCACTGGAATCAGAAGCCACGTGAAACTGGATATGGGGTAGGAGTCCTTTCCAGGGGCATTTGTAATAGAGACCCGAAAGTCCGCAGGCATGGTTTTCATGGAAGCTGCCGCCGCCGTTACGCTGTCCAGACTGGCCTTCACAAAATTTCCTGAGGCATTCTTGACTGTGCCGTAAGGAATCTTGTTCTGCACCGCATAAATGAGCTCAATGTATCCGATGGACCCTGGCATTTGCCGAATCATTCCGGCGACCCCTTCGTTGCCTTTGCCTCCAAGTCCTACGGGCCATTTTACCGAGGTCCCCTTTCCCGGCCCACTCTTCCAGTCGGAGCTTACTCTGGAAAGATAGTCGGTAAAAATGTACGTTGTGCCGCTGCCATCTGAGCGGTGGACGACGACTATAGGAACATCAGGGAGCTTTATTCCCGGATTCGCGCCGGCAATGGCGGCGTCGTTCCACGAAGTAACTTTGCCCAGGAAAATGTTTGCCAACGCCTCGGGTGTGAATTTCAACTCTCCGCTCACTCCTGGAACGTTATATGCCGGAACATCGGCGCCTAAGACGGTGGGAATGTGTAGAATCTTGATCTTTGCCTGGGCCAATTCCTCATCTGTCATAGGACCATCACTGGCGCCAAAATCTACCGTCCCGGCGAGTACCTGGCGGATTCCGCCGCCGCTTCCAATGGATTGGTAATTGATTTCAATATCTGAATGAAGGATGTGATATTCGTTGAACCACTTGGAATACATCGGATACGGAAAAGTCGCGCCGGCCCCATTCAATGTCGTCTGCCCCAACGCCGGTATTGCCAGAGCTAAAGCTAGACACACAAATACGATGCGACGCATCATTCGGTGAATCCTCCTGAATTGGTATGGACCAAGTTTTACCTTTGGAGTGTTACAGTCCGGTTACAGGGTGGTGAATTTCTGATGAATCACATACGACGGGACGCTAATGCCCAGCGTTCATCGTGATTATATGCTGGGGATTTCGTTCCCATCACGGGCGGGCATTTGTAGCAAAATGAATGAATGACCTCCGTAAGAATGGATAAGTGGCTTTGGGCCGCGAGATTCTTCAAGACTCGGGCATTGGCGGCGCGAGCATGCGATCTCGGCAGGATTCAATCCAACGGGCAGCTTGCCAAGCCTGCGCGCGAGGTGCGCATTGCAGACACGTTGCGAGTGACCAACGACGGTGGCGACTTTCAGGTCGAGGTCCTGCTTCTGAGCGAGAAACGCGGGCCTGCATCGGTTGCGCAAACGCTGTATCGGGAGACCGAGGCAAGCCGCGAGTTGCGGCTGAAGGTGGCCGCCGAGCGTAGGGCAATGAAGCAATTTGAAGAGCTACCCGCAGGCAGACCATCGAAACGCGATCGCCGGGAGATCATCCGATTTCGCGGGAGGGGTTGAGTCAGAACTTGCGGAGCTTGCTCCGCTGGCCGGACGCGGACGGTCCGCCCCTACCTGTGCTTATCTCTTAACCAAGTTTTTCAGAGCTTCCACGTTCCTCTTATCGTCTCCCGGTTCGTCAATCGGCGTCTCTGCAATGAATGCTGCATGGGCTAATCTGGGATCGTTGAGCAGCCGTCGAAACGGTTCCAGACCAATAGTTCCCCTCCCGATATGCTGATGGCGGTCGAGCCTGGACCCACGCGCGCCTTTCGCATCATTGCAGTGGAAGAGTCGAACATTTTTCAAACCGATGGTTGCGTCGAGATCCTTCAACGTTTCCTGCATCCCGATTTCGCTAACGATGTCGTATCCGGCGACATGGGTATGGCAGGTGTCAATGCACGCGGCTACGGGTACCAGGCCATTCAAGCGGTCGAGTACTTCCGCGACCTGCTCAAAACTGCTTCCCAATGAAAATTCGGCTCCGGCAGTGTTCTCTATAAGGATGGTCAGGTTTTGTTTGGCAAGATCAAGGCCTTGAGTAGCGGCTGCAATGGCGGCTGCGGTTTGCATCAGTCCCGCTTCCCGGTCAAGCCCGCGAAACGATCCCGGATGCAACACCAGGTATTCGGCGCACAAGTTCAAGGCCCGTTCCACTTCGCCGCGAAAGGCCTCAATTGATTTCTTCAGAAACAATGGGGTTGTGCTGGCAAGATTCACCAGATAATTCGTATGAATCACCAGTGGTTTCAAATCATATTTCTTGCGCAAGCGGCTCATTTCCGCACACTGAGGAAGGCTTAGCTCGTAAGGAGCCCATTGACGCGGGCTGGACGAGAAAATCTGGAGCGTGTTGCATCCCAGACGCCACGCCCGCTCGGCTGCATTTTGCATGCCGCCGGCACTTGAGGTATGGATTCCAATACGGCGCGAAGTTACTCGCGGAGGCCGCTTTGGTGGCGGCATCTTCAAGATGTCCTGCTCTTTGGATATGGGGACGCGGGACATGGGGGCGCGGGACATGGAGCGCGGCATCTGAAAAGTATAGCGAGAGATCGGCGGGAATTTCGGCGTTTGCAGATTTCCAGCGAGCAGCGGCTAAATCGAAATCAAGAGGTGAGATCGAAGACTTGGAGTTAAGTCAGGCACCGGCGACTCACTGCACACGCAAGAGCCCGTTACCGTTGCTTCCTTCCGGACCTGGCGGGATTGGCGAGAGTGCGTCGCGCGAGACCGATGCCTGACCGCAATTATTCTAGCATCCGGTTTGTGAAGATTGGACCGCGACTACTTGGATGGGACTGCGAACGCCAGTCAAAGTAAGACCCAGGTTAGCGTCCATAGAACTGAGAACGGAGAACGGAGAACGGACGCGAACCCCGAGCACCGGCTACGTGACTTTCGGGGTGGTATTAGGTAAGCAAGTCTTCCCTTCCGGCCTGCGACGCGAAACAATGGAGCGTCCATGTCTGGTGCTCTAAAATTGCGCCCCGCTCTGCCCCGCGCCATCGAGCGGTATTTTGATGTCTCGCTGTATCTGTTAGTTCTCACCGGCGTTGGAACTCTGGCGTCCACAGGCACACTCGGGGTGGCCACAGTTATCCTCGTGGGCGGGGCGCTTGTGTTCCGCGGATATCTGCTTGCTGAAAGGCGAACCCTCGTCATTCCGGAACGCTGGACTTCCGTCCTAACCATCGTGTATGTGATTTTTTATCTCGCGGATTACTTTTTGATCTCGCGAGAGTTTCTAGGCTCTACCGTGCACCTGGTGTTGTTCGTGATGGTGGTGCGGTTGTTTTCGGCCCAACGCGAGCGCGACCAATATTTATTGATGGTTATATCGTTTCTTATGGTGCTGGCGGCCGCAGTCTTGACTGTGGATAGCACCTTCCTGGCCACATTCGGGGCATTCATTTTCATGGCAATCATCACCAGCATTTTGATGGAGATGAAGCACTCGTCCGCCAAGGCAACATTTCAATCCGCCAATCCGCTTGATTCGATGGCCCATCGCCATATGGCTTTTTCCCTTGTGAGAGTGGTCCCCGGATTGGTGCTATTAATTTTTCTCGGAGGGATCGCAATCTTTTTTGTACTGCCCCGAGGTTCGGCAGGATACCTTGGAACTTTTTCGGAAGGAACCGACCTGACTACGGGATTTTCCGACCATGTGGAACTAGGCAGCATCGGGCGTATTCAGCAATCCGATGCCCTCGTCATGCATATTGCTATTGATGGCGATAAGAACGGCGGCTTCGATCTGAAATGGCGCGGCATTTCGCTTAACCGCTTCGATGGACGCACGTGGTCGGACACTCATCCTAAATATGCGATCATGAGTCAACCAGGGAGCAGGTTCGTGCTCCTGGGAATGAGCGGCCCGCTTAAAATTCTGGGCACTTCAGATCCGGTCCGTTCAATTCACTATCGCGTGCTGATGGAACCGGCGGGCAGCAGTGTCTTCTTTCTCGCTCCCAGGGCTCAGACCGTGCAGGGGCATTATCAGCTCATCACTGAGGATAGCGGGGAGGCTGTCTTTGACGAAGACGCGGAGCATCCCATCAGCGAATATGAAGCGACATCGAACATAGGCAGAGCGAATGGCTCACTACTTCGATCAGCGGGGGTGTCATATCCTGACGAAATAGTTTCTGATTACGAACAAACGCCGCCCCTCGATCCTCGAATCCCAAAGCTCGCCCAACAAATCACCGCTCAGGAACAGAATCCTTACGACCGCGTCGTCGCCATCGAGAGCTATCTTCGCAGCCATTTTGGGTATACGTTGCAACTCTCGCGCGTCCGTCCCCGCGATCCTCTGGCCGAATTCTTGTTTGTCCGCAAGCAAGGCCATTGCGAATATTTTGCGTCCTCCATGGCGATTATGTTGCGCACTCTGGGCATACCTTCCCGCGTGGTCAATGGCTTCCGCACCGGCGAATTTAACGATTTGACTTCACAATATTTAGTGCGGGAGAGCGATGCGCATTCGTGGGTGGAAGCTTATTTTCCAGGGTATGGATGGATCACCTTCGATCCCACGCCAGATCGAGTGATGGAAGCCCGCACCGGTTGGAGCCGGGCCATGCTGTACATGGATGCGATGGCATCGTTCTGGCGCGAGTGGGTGGTTAGCTACGACGTGAGCCATCAGTCCAGCCTGAAGCAGATTGCAGCCCGAGGCAGTATGGAGTGGTTCCAGAGAGCGCGAAAATGGGCCGGCCGAGAGTATGGCTGGATGCTTTCCGCGGCGAGCCGGATGCAAGCAAACATGGCGGGGCGTCCAGTTCGGTGGGGATTTCTGGGATTGCTGGCGGCACTAGCGCTGGCCGCGATGATTACCGCGCGGAGGTGGTTGCGGATTTTTCGGCGCGCTGGCTTATCCTCAAATCCACGGAAATTTCCCCGCGCCGCCGCGTCTATCTGGTACGAACGCATGGTGCGGCGGGTCGCCCATAAAGGCTGGCGCAAACTGCCCTCGCAAACTCCCAAAGAATTCCTTACTTCCATCGAAGATGAAATCGTCAAAGACCAAGTCGCAAAGTTCACGACGATGTATGAGAGTGCGCGGTTTGGAGGATCGGCCGAGGATGCCAGTTCCCTTCCGCAACTTTACGACGAACTTGCGCACGCTGGACAAGGAAAGAAATCAGCGTCCAAAATGCCAAACCAGGCCGAGGCCAACAAATAAGTTGCTCTGTCGGCTTTTTCCAGTGTTCAGATTTAATTGCGGGACCCCACTATAAAAATCTCTGGCTTCTCCTCGTACGCTGAAGGATCGCCATGCCCTGACATCCAGGCCGACGCCGAATTGGAATATCCCTGTGGTACTTCCTTTTGCCCCGGGGTTGGCGCCTCCAAATAATAAATCCGAGCTCTCGCTGAAGCGGCCAAAGCCTCCGCCCACGCTCGCCCATGGCGTAATCGGAACGTTTGGGAAGAATGTGAAACGCGCCGAAGGGGTGACAAAATATGAGCTGTAGTCCATGGGGACGACATTCACCCCATAGTTCAAATCCTCGTCTAAATTAAGGAGCACGGGAACTTCAAGGGAAATTGAAACCAAATCGCCGGGCCTTACGAGGCGGCTGTAATCAGCCTCAATGCTCGGTCCAGCACCGAAGGCCACAGTGTTGCCGATAAAGCTCGTTCCCGGCACGGTCTGGTGCCCCACAAACGTGCGACCAAACATGACCGCAAGCTGATTTTTTTGCTGCGAGAGGCCACTCTGAGAAAACAGCACAACTGCGAAAAGCGCGATTATCAGCCGCCGCATCAACTGTCCCTCCACTGAGCGCAAGTTGACAATTCTACTCTGGATTTGGAACTTTCGGGAAAATAGGGTAGTGGGTCAGTTTGAAATCTCAGACACAACGAAAAGGAATGCTTTCCCACGGGAGTCCGGCTGCCACCCCGCCGCCATAGCTTGGCGGACGCCAGTCTCAATTGCTTTCTCGGAAAGTTTCGGGCGCTGAGGGAGTTGCGGCAATCCCACTCCGGTTACTTTCTTAGGAAACGGGTACTCCACAATAAGTTGTCTGTGGCGGCCATCTTCCGTTCCCACGGAAATGCGAAGCCCTATATAACCGTCCTCTGAGGACCACAGCGGCTCATTAAGCAATCGCCATGTAAGGCGGATTCCATCGACCGCAATCAAACCATCAAGCGAACGTTTGCGCCGCGGACGTTTGGCCACGAAGCGAGTATGCCACAGGCCGCGCCGACGTTCTAGCCTATGAGATTTCAAACTGAGGCACTACCGAAAATAGGGTAGTGGGTCAGTTTGCCTCGGTAGCAGAAAACCAATGAACCACGAAGGACACGAACGGTCACGAAGGCCAGTTTCGACGGTTTCCTTCGTGCAACTTCGTGTCCTTAGTGGTTGATTGGTTTCGCAACTTGACCCAATACCCGAGGGCGACACTACCTGCTCCCCTGACCCACTGCCGAAAATAGAGGGTCCCTCAGTCGTCTCGGAGCGCCCGTCAAAACTAGCACAGGGCTTTCTACAACTTCGGCAGCACGATTCCCTTTTGCGACTGGTACTTTCCTTTTCTGTCAGCGTAGCTGACTTCGCACACTTCATCGCCCTGAAAAAAGATGATCTGGCACAAGCCTTCATTCGCGTAGATTTTCGCGGGCAAAGGTGTTGTGTTTGAAATCTCCAGCGTCACAAATCCCTGCCACTCCGGCTCGAAAGGAGTGACGTTAACGATGATCCCGCAGCGCGCGTAAGTGGACTTGCCCACGCAGATCGTCAGCACATCGCGGGGAATCTTGAAATACTCAACCGAGCGCGCAAGAGCAAAGGAATTCGGAGGCACGATGCAACAATCCGAACGGACGGTAACGAAAGACCGCTCGTCGAAATTCTTCGGATCAACCACCGTACAGTTGACGTTGGTAAAAATCTTGAACTCGTCGGCCACGCGCAGGTCGTACCCGTAGGAAGACAAGCCGTAGGAAATTACTCCCTCCCGAACCTGCTTTTCGGAAAAGGGATTTATCATCTCGTGCTCCTGCGACATCTTGCGAATCCAGCGATCACTTTTCAACATGAAAACCTCTAGAGAAATTTGGGAATTGAGCAATTTGGTAATTTAGCAATTGAAAACTATTCCTAGCTTAACTGGTTTTGATTTTCAATTGCCCAATCACCAAATTACCCAATTGCTCAATTACATGTTTCCGATAAGATTATCGGCAAATGCGCTCGTCGAAACCTTGGTTGCGCCTTCCATCAGCCGCTCGAAATCATAGGTTACGGTTTTCCGTTCGATGGTCCGTTCGAGCCCGCGTTCGATCAAGTCGGCGGCTTCGTTCCATTGCAAGAAGAGAAACATCATTACGCCGGAGAGAATCACCGAGCCCGGATTGATGACATCTTTGTCCGCATATTTCGGCGCCGTGCCGTGCGTCGCTTCGAAGATGGCAAATCCATCTCCGATATTGGCTCCGGGCGCGATCCCGAGGCCACCAACCTGAGCCGCGCATGCATCGGAAATATAGTCACCGTTAAGGTTAGGGGTTGCGAGCACCGAATACTCATCGGCCCGGGTGACGACCTGCTGGAAAATGGAATCGGCGATACGGTCATTGATCATCAACTTTTTCTTCCACGCGCCTTTGCCGTGGGACCCGAAGATCGAATCCAGCGCCGCCTTTACTTCTTTGTAAACTGACTGGCGAAAATCTTCGGTGGCAAATTCCAGTCCGGGCTCGACCAGCTCAGCATTCGCTTCCACGGAAAGACTTGGGTTCTTATCTTTGTTGTCGAGTATCCAGCTCTCGCGTTCAGTGACTACCTGATCTCGAAATTCGTCGGTCGCAACTTCATACCCCCATTTGCGAAACGCACCTTCGGTAAACTTCTGAATGTTTCCTTTGTGGACAAGTGTCACGCTTTTGCGGCCACTGGCGAGCGCGTATTGAATCGCCATCTTCACCAGGCGCTTGGTCCCAGTTACGGAAATCGGTTTGATGCCGATACCGGAATCAAGCCGTACTTGTTTCTTGCCACCCTTCAACATGTCCTTATTCAAGAATTCAATGAGCTTCGCGGCCTCGGGCGTACCCTGCTCCCATTCGATTCCGGCATACACGTCTTCGGTATTTTCACGATAAATCACAATATCCATGCGCTCGGGATGCTTCACCGGCGATGGAGTCCCCGGGTAATATTTCACCGGCCTCACGCAAGCGTAGAGATCTAGAATTTGCCTCAGGGCAACATTCAGCGAGCGAATGCCACCACCGACGGGCGTGGTTAATGGTCCTTTAATCGCCACGCGAAATTCGCGAATGGCGCTGACGGTATCGTCCGGCAGCCAGTTGTCAAAGCGGGCTTTCGCTTTTTCCCCGGCAAACACTTCGTACCATGCAACCGAGCGCTTGCCCTGGTATGCCTTCTCGACAGCGGCATCGAACACGCGCAC
>PNAR01000200.1 GCA_003169715.1 Acidobacteriaceae bacterium
TATTGCAGCGTCTGGAACATGTCAACGTTCCAATCGAAGTACAAATCAATTTCCGCGGAGCCCCGGCTGGTGATGGAACGAACGTTCTGTAGCCCAGGGACATTATTCACCGCTTCCTCGATGGGACGAGTAATGGTCACCATCATCTGATCAATCGGCATAACCCCGTTGTCAACCGCGATCAGAATGCGGGGGAAATTCGTAGTCGGGAAAACTGATACAGGAATGGTAAAAGCAAGATATCCGCCGAGAAAGGCAATGGTAAGAATTAAGAATATTACAGACTTAGAGTGCCGAGCAAACCAGTAAGAGGGTTCGGGCTGGGTCAACGTACAATCCCTCGAAGAGGTCGTGGTAAGTGTGGAACCCTCGGCGGGGGAAGCAGGTCGCTCCTCTTCGCTTCGCTCCGGCCGGAATGACAGGGCTTCTTGTGTGGATTATTTCTTGTCATCGGAATCTTGAGATGTTGTGGAGGAACCATTAGCAGGTAGCTCGGTCTGACCTGGCTGTTGCACCTCAATCTTGCTGTTATCCGGAAGTCCATAAGCTCCTTCGGAGGCCACCCGATCTCCGGCTTGCAAGCCTTCGACGATTTGAATCTGATTGTCTTGGTTGATTCCCACACGGACGGTTTTCTGATGAGCGCGGCCATCGCTGCCGATTGCCATTACCGAAGTAGTTCCGTCCTGCGCTGTCAGCAGACTTGATGCAGGAACCACCAAAGCATCCGGCAAAGTCTGAACGATCATGGAGACTTGGACGCTTGATCCTGGCCTTAAAGATTCTTTCGGATTTTTTGCCTGCACCCAAACTTCAACTGTTGTACTGTTTGGATCGAGCGCGGGGCTTATCATCGTAACTTTTCCTTCAGTCGGATGGTCGTGCCCTGGGGCGGTAATAGTGGCCTTATTCCCAATCTTAAGAAGAGCCGCGTCCTGTTGCGGAATGTGCGCGCGGGCGATCACTTGAGAAATATCCATGACGGTCACGAGTGGAGTTCCCGCTGCCGCCATCTCTCCCGGATAGAGAGGACGCTCCGCAATCACGCCATTGATTGGACTGCGAATTTCGGAGTAACTGAGTTGCGCTTCAGCGCCCGCGTATTTGCCCTTGGCCGACTCAAGTTGTCCAGCCGCTGATTTCAACGCTTCCTTCTTGCCAATCGCCATTAGCGACTGCAAGTGATTTTGCGCAATCTCGTACTGATTGCGAGCCGAAGTTAGATCAACTCTTGATTGATCAAGCTCCTTACGCGGCATCGCGCCCTGCTTAAACAAATCTTCCCGGCTGTTGTAAACCTTCTGCTGAGCATCCAGTAATTGCTTGGCGGCTCCCGCATCAAGTTGCGCTTTCTGGATGGTCTCCGGCAAGTCGGCGCCGGTTGTGGTGTGATATGCGGCCTGCGCCTGGTCATAGGTGCCTCTTGTATCTTGTGCGGCCGCGGCAAGGTCTCTATTTTCCAGCGTCGCTAGCAGCTCTCCTTGATGCACATGGCTCCCCCGGGTTACATAGAACGACTTCACCGGGGCACTGATCTTCGGAACGATGGCGGATTGCTTTAGCGGAAAAAGAATAGCCTCCGCCTGGATGGTGTGTTGGATCGTAATCTTGCTGACAGACACCGCTTGCACCGGGACCACAGGTTCCTTGTCTGCTGGCGCGCTCGAACATCCTGTCACCAATAGAATGAGCAGATAGCAAAGCGCAAATAGAACTCGAATACCCCACTCGCCGGATCCGCGATTACGGGCGGGAGAAATGTTCACTTTTTTCATCGCGTCTAAAAAGATCCTGTCAGGGTCTGTAAATTCGCCATCGCAACTCTGAATCGCACTTGACCGTCATTTAGCGCATTAAGAGCCTGGGTCAATGTATTTTGCGCGTCCACGACCTCCAGCACCAGCGCTTCTCCTGCCTTGTAACGCAGACCGGTCAGGCGCAAGCTCTCCGAAGCGAGTTCCGCAGACCGGTTCAAAGAATCGAGCTCGGCGCGCGCTCCCTGCGCCTCGCTATATAGAATACGCATGTTCGCAAGAAGTTGCCGTTGCGCGAAGGTAAGTTCGAGGTTGGCTTGCGCTTGACGAAGACCGGCCTGCTTTAGCTTGGCGCGGCTCGCTCCCCAATTCCACACCGGCAATTGCAATGTTGCGGTGGCGGCATATCCGAGATTATGAATGCCATCGGATCGAACCGCAAAGTGGTTAGCGTCAATTCCATAAAAGTAGTCCAGGCTGAGCGATGGCAAAATCCCATTCCATGCGGTTGCCACTCCTTGTTTCGCGGCCTGCAAGTTGGCCACGGCGGCGCGAAGTTCAGGGTTCTTGTTGGCGGCAGCAGTCTGAATTTCGGCGAACGAGGGTAACGACTCAGGGGTTTGCAAGTCATCTATGACGGCGAAGTTTTCGTTGAAATCGGGAAAGACTAATATTGCCAGCTCTATCCGTGTTCGATTCATCGCCAATTCGGACGCCCTCAAGTCTCGCTCAACTTGCTCCATTTGAAGCTGGGCCTTAATCACATCGGAGTGGGCGACTTCACCACCGTTTTCCAGCTTCTGAGTCGTGTCAAAGAAAGCCCGAGCCTGCGTGGCAGCGCGCTGTTCGTCGGCAAATTTCCGCTGTGCGGTCACAAATCCGTAATACGCCTGAGTGACGGTAACGACCAAGCCGCGAGCCGCGATCTCAGCGCGCGCGCGAGCCAATGCCTCCATTGCGATACTGCGGCGATAATCCGCAATACCTCCCAGAGAGATCGCCTGATGCACGTTCCCCTGGCTGATGTACTCGTGTACTCCATTGTTGGCAATAAACCGTCCAACCCCGGGGACGCCTCCTCCTTGGGTGTAGTCGAATGCCGCCGTGTAGTTCACGTTTGGTAGCAATGCCGCGCGGGTTTGGACAACGTCTTCTCTGGACGATCCATATTCAGTTAACGCCGCGCGATATTCCGGATTATTCTTCTTCGCCCGCTGTAAGGCGTCCTGGAGGGTCAAAGTCAAGGGGGCGCTCGTCTGGATGTTGTTTTCCGCGGTAACCACGTTGGAAGTTTGAGCGGAACTAGCGAAAGTCAAGCTCAATAGCAATGAGCCCAACGCAACGTAATGACGGAATCGAAAAATTGATACTGGCATGGAAATCACAAAGCCCCCGCTTGCGCACGATTTACGAAACTATAAGTTACCTGAAGTAGCCAGCTCGCAGATAGTCTTCTGGATCATGGGTAGTGGGTGAGTTTCAATCCAAACTCACTTCGTAACCGGAGCAGCTAGTGGCACCCCTGGGGTATTGGGTCGAATTGCGAAACCAATCAACCACAGGACACGAAGTTGCACGAGGGAAACCGTCGAAACTGGCCTTCGTGATCCTTCGTGTCCTTCGTGGTTGATTGGTTTTCTGCTACCGAGGCAAACTGACCCACTACCGGATTATGGGGTGGTGGTGCATTTTGAAGATTCTTGTGGAATTCTCACTCCGAAGAGCGGTGCTGTTTTGCTGGAACAAAGACAGAATCCTTCCAATCAACCTGGTGCGGAATGAAGAAATCTAGAATTTGTTTCGAACTGCGCCTTCAGTCCGAGAGGTGAGGAGGCACTAGTCCTCCTTGATAGTTTTCAGAAAATCCGTGAGCTGGCTGGCATCGTTGTCGGCGATTTCAGTGAACTGTATTCCGAAGCCGAAACCAGGTGTGCTGTTGGTCACTTTCCCGATCACCCAACATTTCTTCTCTCCGATCCAAATCCCAACCCTCACCTTGGTCCCTTGCACTAGAGGGATGCCCATCTCGATATAGCAGCCGCCAAGGCTCAAGTCTGACGCTTTCCCCCATATCAGTGCGGACCCTTCGGGATGAAGTTCCACGGAAGTGGCGCAGCGCAATCGTGCGTGCTTGCGGCGTTCCAGAGCGCCTTGTTGGAAGCTATCGGGAGCCGGCGTGGGCAATGGAAAATCCCAAAAAGGCTTCTCAGCATTAACGTTGAGTAATCCGACATGGCCGGCATTTGGACTACCAGGCTCGCCAATCCACTTAATTCGGAATTGGCTCTTACTTTGGCCATGGCTTAAGCCAACTATTTCATCCAGCCTGAGTTTAGCCTTTAGGCCGCTCACCTTCACTCCACTCTGGCTTACGTCCACGGTGGTTACTTTCTCGGAGAAAATGCGCCCATCGGTGTCAGTACCGAAAATGCGCACTTGAAGGCTTTTCTCGACCCGGGGTTCGCGGCGTTTACCCATTGCATGAATTCCCAAAGGCTGGGGACAGTACGGATTTTAATGCAGCTTGGGTTCGCGTCAAACCACCTTTAGAGCCACCCGTAAGCACTTTAGTGGGGAAAACATTGCAAACGCTTGCAGCGGCTGGTTGAAAACTGCGGAGAATGCTTGAAAAGAGAGCCGCCATTGCAGGGGATTGTCGCATAAGGTGCGGCCTTACGATTGCACCTTGAGAAGCAAGACCATGCCCCAGGTCAATTCTCATTCCCTGACTGCCTGTGCTGTACAGGCCTTCTTAGGACGGAAAAAATGGCGTATATCGAGACATTCTGGATGGCATGCGACTCAACTGAGCAATTGCGGGCGGAGTACGGCCCTTTTCACGGGCGTGCGGAAGCGGAAACAGAAGCGGCCCGGCTGGGTTTCGGCTACTTACTGCGTTATGAACATGTTCTTTCCGACAACGAAGAAATTCAGGAAGTGCGCTGCGTCTTTATCGAACTCCATCTGACTCCCGCCCCAATAGCGGCTGTTCGACGACTGCATACTCGCTGTGCCACTTGCGGGGTTTCTTCCGTGCACGACGAACCTTGGCGCGCAGAGGTGTGGGCAGACATTCACGAATTCGAGCACTCACGGCATCGCGTCAGACTCTTCGAGCAAACTCAAAGTCAAATGCGAGAGATCGGGAATTGGCGGGATTCTGTAGCCTGAGCTCTAGCCCAAGGCTACTATCCCGAATCATGCTCAGGCCATTCCCATTCTGGAATTACCAATGTACTGACCTGCGTTGATTTCTATCAGATCTGACCCACTCCGCAATAGAAACTTACGTATAACCGAAGCGGTAGAGCGATTTTTCCGCCTCATTGGGAAACGGAGTTGAAATGGCGAACGCCTTGGGCCGCAAGAAAGAACAATCTTCAATCGTGACCCGCACCGAGCAAGTGCGTGGACAACTTCATCAAATCTCCGCGCGCGACCTTCACCATTGGTCTATTGGCGTCTTGGCCATCGTGGTTGTCACGGCTGCCGCGCTGGCCTTTGTTACCCCGAACCTGGTGTGGGCTCCCCCAAATATAAAGATACAGCAACTTTATTTGCCGCAATTGCTCTTTGGATTGATCTCGCTAATCTTACTTTTTAATATTTGTTTGCTAATCCAAAAATCTTCATTGAACGCCACCCGCCATACTCTTATTAGTGAACTGGTGGTTAACGAACGGCTGGAGAGTCTATCTCTCGTGGACCCGGTGACGCAGTTACTGAACCGGCGCGGCATGACCCAATTGATTCCGAAGGAGGTCGCGCGCTCCAACCGGATGGGTGGAAATCTCACCTTCATGAAAATTGATATTCATGGCTTTAATGAACTCAATGCGAAGTTCGGCGATACCGAGGGCAATGTCTTGCTGGCTGACTTTGGCAAGTTATTGAAAGCTGTCTTCCGTGGCGGCGACACTGTTTTTCGACTGGATGGACACGAATTCCTGATCGCCATGCCGGATACTAGTGAACTCCAGTGTGAGCCCCCTTTGCAGCGCTTGTTGCGATCGGTCGAGCAATGGAATCTCAATAACAGCAAGCCCTACGAATTGTCCTTCAGGTGGGCTTTCACAGCATACGCGATTGGCAGCGATTTCGAAGACACGCTGCGCACTCTCGACCGCAAAATGTTTCTAACGAAAAATACTGTTGTCCCTGTGTTCTAAATTTCTGGGAAAGGGACCTTTAGCTTCGAGCAGCGGCGCTTAACTCACTCGCCGCAAGCTTATCCAACAACCAAATTAGAATCCCATCCTTTGGGCGAACTAGCTGCGACGGAAAATGCCCGGCCTCTCCTTCAAGAACCTGACGTAGAATTCCCGACTTTTCCCCTCCGCTTACGAGGAAGATTACCGCGGCTGCGTTCTGAAGGACAGGCAGCGTAAGAGTAATGCGATGGGTGTGGAATTGCTCCACCCAATTCGCCACCACCAGCCGTTTTTTTTCCTGAAGGGCGGGACTGTCGGGAAACAATGATGCGGTATGACCGTCTGGCCCCATCCCCAAGAGAATTAAATCAAAACGGGGAAGCTCGCCTGCTTTCAAGTCAAAAAAGTTGACCAGGGCGTCTTCATATTTCTTTGCCGCAACCTGCGCATCCTTTTCTTCGCCGAGAATTCGAAAAACATTCTCGGGCAAGACGGGGACTTTCGATAGCAGTGCCTCATTCGCCATGCGGTAATTGCTTTCAGGATCATCGGGAGGGACGTGGCGCTCATCGCCCCAAAAAAAACAGACTTTCTCCCATGGCACGGGGATGGCGCCAGTTGCAAGAAGCGCGTACAAACCTTTGGGAGTCGATCCCCCGGATAATGCGACACAAAAACGTCCACGCACTCGCACGGCTTCATTGGCGAGTTCAGAAAATTCAACAGCTGCCGCGCGAAACAAGTCTACTGGGCTCTCTAGAATTCGAATTTCTGAAGTGGAAGGCATAATTCTGGATTCCTCACGTCTCAGCTTTTTACCAAAGCATACCGAGCCGCGCCGAGCAGGGCGATTTTGTCGTTCGTGATGACCCTAACTGGGATTGCTTCGAGCAAAGGCTGCATTCGTCCCTTCGCTGCAAACGACTGCATGAATAATGGCCCTGACATTTTTGGAAGCATCTTCGGAGCGATGCCACCGCCCAGGTAAACGCCCCCGGTAGCCATTGTCTTGAGCGCGAGATTGCCGGCCTCAGCCGCGTACACCGAAACGAATACGTCAACCGCCTGCTCGCACAGGCCACATTTGCCATCCATTGCCGCTTGCGAAATCGCAGCGGCAGGGTCCGAATGTAACATTTCCTCGGTAAGCCACTTTGGTTCGGTGCCACGTCCCGTATCGCGCAAAAAGTGAAAGACGTTTACCAAGCCTGGGCCGGAAAGAATCCGCTCATAGCTTACATGGCCATATTGGGTGTTCAGGTAGCGAAACAGTTCGACTTCAAGCTCGTTCCGGGGCGCGAAATCCGCATGGCCCCCCTCGGTCGCAAAAACCTCGTGGCGGGTGCCGTTCCAGTACATTCCGGCCTCGCCCAATCCGGTTCCAGCGGCGATCACGGCCTGGTTTCCCTCGGGATTCCCTTGAACCTGATTGAGGTTGATGGCATCCTTCATGTCGAGATCAACAATTCCCCAGGCACTCGCCTCGAGATCGTTGATCAGGGAAACTTTCTTAAGCTTCAGTTCGTTCGCGAGGCTCTGAGATTCGACGATCCAGGGAAGGTTTGAAGTTTCGACACTTCCATTGCGCACTGGACCGGCGATGCCGAAGCAAGCACGGTCGGGATTTACGTCCGATGTTTGTAGGAATTCTGAAACGATCTGATCGAGTCCAGAATATTCGCGGCTGGGAAAAATTGTGGCTGAAACGAGATTGAAGCGCCCGTCCTCGACATCGAAGAACGCCAGCCTTGCATTGGTGCCTCCGATGTCGCCAGCCAGAATCATTTTTCGAAGTTCCTCCAATGACGATTATCTCGTTCGAGCAAGTCGTCCGATTCCTTCGGCCCCCATGTTCCAGCGGCATAATTCGGAAAATATCTCGGTGGCAATGCCTTCCAAACATCCAGCATTGGACTCACAACACACCAGCCAGCCTCGACCATATCGGCTCGCTGAAACAATGTTTGATCGCCAATCATGCAATCGTGAAGCAGCCGTTCATATCCGGTGCTGGGTTGCCTCCCGAAATAATCGGCGTATTCGAAGTTCATGTCCACTGCGCCCAACCGCATGGTTGGCCCAGGCACCTTGGCCGCGAACCGCAAGGAGATGCCTTCTTCAGGCTGAATGTGCAGGACAAGCTGATTGGGCATCAGGTTCTCAACCGGTGTATCGCGGAATAACATAAACGGCGCGCGGCGGAATTGAATAACGATGTGAGTATGCCTGGCAGCCATGCGCTTGCCGGTGCGCAAGAAAAAGGGAACGTCGGCCCATCGCCAGTTGTCAATCATTAGCTTCATGGCAACGAAAGTCTCAGTTCTGGAATCAACGGGCACGTCGTCTTCCTGGCGGTATCCGGGAACACGATGGCCGTCAATTTCTCCATCGCCATATTGCCCACGCACGGTTTTACTGAGTACTTCTTCGGAGCTCAGGGGCTGGATCGCGTGCAAAATCTTCGCTTGCTCGTCGCGGACTGCGTCAGCTTGGAACGAAACCGGAGGCTCCATCGCCGTCAGGCTGATAAGTTGCATGATGTGGTTTGGCACCATGTCGCGCAGTGCGCCCGCTTGATCGTAGTAGCTGCCCCGCTGCTCCATGCCAACGGTTTCCGCGACTGAAATCTGCACGTGATCAATATAGCGGCGGTTCCATATGGGCTCGAAAATTCCGTTGGCGAATCGAAACGCCAAAATGTTCTGTACGGTCTCTTTTCCCAGATAGTGATCAATGCGGTAAATCTGCTTTTCGGTGGCTACCTGTAAAAGTTGTTTGTTGAGCGCTCGCGCGGAATCAAGGTCGTGTCCAAAAGGCTTTTCGATAATTACCCGGCGCCACCGCTGACCGCTCTTCTCATCCATTAATCCGGTAGCGGACAGTTGTTCAACGATTGGACCGAAAAATTCCGGCGATGTGGCTAGATAAAAAAAGTAATTTTCCCGAGTGGAATGATCCTTATCAATCTTTTCCAGAAGCTGGCCTAGCCGAACGTACATCTGTTTGTCGCCGAATTCGGCGGCTACGTAGTACATTCGCTCCTCGAACCACTTCCATAACTCAGGATCGAGGTCTCCATCGGCATATTCTTTAATTCCGCTGGAGAGCCGTTCGCGGAACTGCTGGGTGGACATTTGTGTATGAGCAATGCCGACGATCGCGAAGTTCCGCGAAAGCAGATGGGCTTTTGCAAGGTTGTAAAGAGTGGGAATCAGTTTGCGGCGAGTCAAATCTCCCGCGGCGCCGAAGATGACCATCACGCAGGGATCGCTCGGCCTTCCGATCCGCTGCTCCTGAACTGGCATTGCCTCTGTTTGAGCCACGAATTCGACCCTCGTTTATGAGTGAAAAAATTAGGCTGTTTTTTTGGCGGCCGATTGTTCGATGTGCCCGCCAAATTTTTGCCGCATGGCGGAAAGAATTTTTTCCGCAAAGGTGTGTTCCTGCCGGGAACGGAAACGCGTGAACAACGCCGCCGAAAGCACATCCACCGGCACTGCCTCTGCGATTGCTGCTTCGATCGTCCATCGGCCTTCGCCCGAATCGTGGACGAAGCCCGTGTATTCCGACAACGTGGGATTCTCCACCAGGGCCATTGCAGTTAGGTCAAGCAGCCATGAACTGACCACGCTGCCGCGCCGCCA
>PNAR01000206.1 GCA_003169715.1 Acidobacteriaceae bacterium
GCCGGCTTTATTGTGCAAGGAAGCGCTCCGAAGAGGGTGCTCATACGAGCGGCCGGTCCTTCCCTGACACAGTTCGGAGTTCCGAATGCGCTGCCTAACCCGCAGATGACTCTCAACGACAGCAAGAGCACCATTGGGACGAACGATGATTGGCAGACAACGCAAATCGGCGGCGTCATTACGTCAGACCAAGTAGCGGAGATTCAAAGCAGCGGACTGGCTCCAAGCGATCCGGCGGAGTCCGCTATCATCGCCATCCTTCCGCCCGGGAGCTATACGGCCATTGTGCAGGGCGTAAGCGACGGTACGGGCGTAGGGATTGTGGAAGTTTACGATTTGGACGCAACCAGCTCCCTTCTCGCCAACATCAGCACGCGAGGTTTCGTGCAGACCGGAGACAACGTTATGATCGGCGGGTTTATCGTTGTGACACAACCCACGCGAGTAATTATTCGGGCAATCGGCCCATCGCTTACCCAGTTCGGCATGCCTGATGCCTTGGCCAATCCGCAATTAGAGTTGCACGATTCCACTAGCCAGATTGGCCGGAATGACGATTGGCAGACGACGCAGATTGGCGGAATCATTACGACAGACCAAGTGGCGGAGATTCAGAAAAGCCAGCTCGCACCCACTGATCCAGCGGAAGCAGCCATCATCGCCACACTGCAGCCGGGGAGCTACACCGCCGTCGTGCGCGGAGTGAATAACACCACAGGGAACGCCCTCGTGGAAGTTTATAGCTTGCCATAAGCATCGGCGCACCAGAAACACGGGTCGTGCGTGGGAAGGATCGCACTACCAGCGTCGAGTCTGCTGGAAGTTGCTGTCCTTGCTGGAAAAGATTGCTTTCCGCTGATCGAGGAATTTAGCTTGCTCGGAAAGGCACGGTCAGATACGAATCAATCGGCAGCGGTTGCCATGCAATGCGTCCCCAAGTGTTAGCCCCTGATGTCGCCGCCTTCACTGCATTTGCGAGAGCAACATCCAAAGCTACAAGGAAAGCTACGCCTTTGCTCTTTCCCGTTGCAGTACTGCTGGCCGGCGCGGCGGCGGTGCGCGGGCAGTCCGCGCTCGACGGTTTCAATCCGAACGCGGATGGCGCTCGCCGGTTCGCCAAACTTTCCACAGACCTGGCTCGGGCCTCTGAGCCCAGGCAGCTTTGTCTAACGGATCGTGTCGCCTATCAACGAGCGATTGAGGAAGTTTATTGGCGTCTGCATGAAAGCGCACTTTGGCCTACCTTGCGGTCGGGCTCGTATACTACAATTTTGAGCGGCGTCGGTGGGACTTCGGGAGTAGGGTTGATAGAGTTCTACGAATACTAAGTTCCAAATTGTCATGAAAGCTCTCTCGTTGAAAGAGCGGGTCACTTCTACAGAGCCCGCCTGGCGAGTCCGTCTGCCATGGCTTATATTGCATATTCGTCAGGCGCTGAATGCCCGGCCTATAATTCTTCTCGAGAATAATTGTAGGCTGTTTCGGATTCGCCCAACGATGCTTTGCTCGATTCTTCTTGGGCTCCTTCTTCCTGCTGAACTGATCGCTGGCATTTTCACTGTCGTAAATAGCGATTCCAGCGGGCTCGGATCACTCGCCCAAGCGGTGGAGGACGCCAACGCAAACCAAGACGAATCGCATCAAATAGTCTTCGCCATACCCGGACCAGGAGTGCACACAATTGATTTGAGCAATACTGTCATTCCGCTTGGCTTTTCCATCACGATCGACGGGTACACTCAGCCCGGTGCGAGCCCAAACACGCTCAGCCTGGGAGATAACGCGGTCATCTTGATCCAGCTTGACGGCGGCGGATCTACCACTACTCCATCCGGCAGGCTGGGCATTTCCGGCAACGACTGTGTCGTTCGCGGTCTATCGTTCACCGGGTTTACTGGACCAACGCAGGATTACGCGGCGATTACCATTTCGAATATTTTCCCTGAAGACGGCCATGACAACCTGATCGAAGGCAACTTCATCGGATTGGCGCCCGACGGCGTTACGTTGAGAGGCAACAGCTTCGGAATTTCCACCGGTGCGGGAGGCACTGGCAACGTGATTGGCGGCACCAGCCCCGCAGCGCGAAATATTATTTCCGGAAATGGCACAGGGCTATATGCGCCGAATGGCACGACGATTTTTGGGAACTACTTCGGAACAGATGCCAGTGGCTTGTCCCAAGGCTATGGAAACGGCACCGCTATTCTTAACGGGTTTAATGGCATCATTGGTAACGGAGAGCCAGGTGCCGGGAATGTTATCACCGGCAATGACGTAGGGGTTCATGCTTATGGCGGCAAGAATGTGATCATTCGCGGCAATTTGATCGGACCACGAGCCGATGGCAGTTCTTCTATCGGTAATGGAATTGGCATCATAGTTGATGGTTTTCAGACTGCCGTTGGGGGTCTGGGTTCCGGCGAAGGCAACGTGATAGCCTTCAACGGCACTGGAGTGGGGGTGGGCATACAGGGCAGTATTTTGTCGAACCTGTTTTACGGCAACTCATCCATCGACATTGATCTGGGAGGTGATGGACCTACCCCTAACGACTTTGGCGATCAGGATACCGGCCCGAACAATCTGCAGAATTTTCCAATTATCTTGTCGGTCGCGCGAAATCCTGGAGAGACCGTGGTCTCGGGCGGGTTGAACAGTACGGCCTCCACCGCTTTCACACTTCAGTTCTTCGCCAATGGGCCTTCCTCCTCGCCAGGGCAAAGGCTCATGGGCACTAGGACGGGGGTTACGACCAATAGTGCCGGCGATGTCTCATTTCAGTTCGGCTTTCCGGTCGCCACCACTGCCGATGAGTTCATCACCGCCACCGCCACCGACCCGGATGGCAACACTTCGGAATTTTTCCCTCCAAACGGAACGGTTGAGCTCGCGGATATTTCGACACGTGGAAATGTTGGCACCGGAGACAGCATCCTGGTCGGTGGGGTTATTCTGAATTCGGGCACGGCCGAGCGGACCTTCCTTATTCGCGCCTTGGGACCGTCGCTGAATATCAGTGGTGCGCTGGCGGATCCGCAGGTCGAAGTACGAGCCTCTGATGGCACACTCGTTGGATACAACGATAATTGGCGGGACTCTCAGGAACAGCAGATTATCGCGACCGGGGCGGCTCCGACAAATGACCAGGAAGCCGCGATTGTTCTTTCGCTTCCCGGCGAAAGTTACACCGTGCAAGTGAGCGGCGTAAACAGCACGACCGGCATCGCTACAGTGGAGATCTACGCACTGGGGATTGCCTCGGGGGACGCTAAGGAGTTCCTTAATATTTCTACGAGAGGGAATGTTGGCACCTGCGATAACGCTTTGATCGGTGGGACAATCATCCAGGGGAGCGCTTCGCAAAGGTTGATTGTACGCGCGATCGGTCCCGATCTCGCAGGAGCCGGCGTGTCCGGCCCGCTACAGGACCCGACCCTCGAGTTGCATGACGCAGAGGGCACTCTTCTCGCATCGAACGACAATTGGCGAAGTGATCAAGAGCAGGAAATCATCGACAGCGGTCTGGCGCCGCAAGATGATCGTGATTCCGCTATTCTTATTACTTTGGTTCCCACAAGCTACACGGCAATCGTCCGAGGAAACAACGAAACTTCGGGCATTGCGTTGGTCGAGATCTACAAGCTCAATTAATTTGTGACGGGAACGTCGTAATTGCGACAGCGGTGAGAATCACCGGACTCGGATACGAAGAACCGGTTCACTTTGCGGTGATATACTGGGAAGAATGTTTGCCCCCAACAACTCACCTGCGGCCATACTTCTCCAGGAGCGTGATCTCGATCTTCTTCGGGACCTCTTTGAGTCCCGCCTAATGACTACCGCGCACGTCGCTGCGCTGCATTTCGGCGGCAGACGGGAGGCCTCATCAATGAGCGCAAACGACGAGTGAACGAGCCGTCTGTTCTCTTTCTGACCCGTCAGTCTTTCGCGCTTCTAAGTGAAAGAAGTTTGCTTTCGGAATTCCCTCAGCTTTCTCCGTCAGTTTTCGAAAAGCGAGCGAACGTGAGCGACTTCACGCTCCGCCATGAACTTGAAGTCATGGCCCCCTCCCCGCGCAGCGGGTCCCCTGCACTAAAGGACATGTCCTTTAGGCCGTGCGTGAGAGCGAGGGCAAAAGCCTGAGCGAACTCGTTAAGGGCATATAGACGGGTTGTTTACCCGACTGCGTCTCGGGATCGAAAGAACGATCAAGCCCGTGCTATGAACCGCAAAAAGCCGCAGCCACGAAAAGCGCGATTTGTGCCTTTTCGAAAGATTTTCGAAAACTTCGTCGGACAGATCTCGTATTAGATCCTGAAGGCAATTTGCCCTGACTCCGCCTTCACCAATAAGACTAAGAAAGCTATATATAATGTCCTCACAATCAAGCACTTCAGAGAAGGTTTCCAATGGCACAAGCGATCTGCATTCGCATTTCACCGATGTCCTTCTTGAACTGAAACAAGCCCTTGCACGAAAAGGCGCTGCGATGCCGATCAATGACAACGACAAGGCTGTGGACACTCTCGGAGATGCAAACGCAGTGGCAACAGTCGTCAACGATACATTTTTTCCAAACGCTGCCGGCGTAGACCCACAGGACATCGTAAATGATACGGTGCGAGAACTGGCTCGCCGAATCGTGCTCACTCAATCCGGCCGGCTTTAAAGCCTTTCACCTAAAATGTTGAGGATCCGCTACAAATTGAACTTGGCAGTTCTCGCGACTATAGCGATCGGCTTGGTGTCACTACCTGCCGAGCCCACAAAGAGCGTAAAATGGTCCGCAGAAAAAACGAAAAATTATTTCTCCGATTTGAACGACTTGAACCCGGGTGACGGATGGGATCGGGCTTTTGATCAGCTTCTTATCGATCAAGGGAAAGGCCCTTACAGCGTCGAATCCATTAAGAGTTTTAGACCTATCACAAAACATCCCACTGTATCTGCTGGCGAAACTGGGACGAAACAGGGCTTCCAGGGGATAAAAATCCGGAGCAATTTCGATGACGTTCTTACGAGCGAAGATCCCACCATTGCAGATGCTAAGGAAAAGAAAGCGGATTTGACCGGAGCATCATTTTCCTACACGCGTGATTTCAAGGCCGATTCGGATTCTTGGGCCGCAAACGGATCAATCCTTATGCCATTTGCGTGGGCAAGGAGCACGCATCCACACACTGGCGGTCCCATAGAACTTCAAAGCTACGGTTTCATTCCGAGCATTTCCTTTGATCGTGTTTCGAATTCGATCGACAATTCTAAAGACGTTGACTCACTAACTTTTCGGTTGGGGGCGTTCGCCAAAACCACGGGGGGCCCTCTTTTTTCTCAAACCTTTCGGGGCTTCGCAACTTACGGTACAAGCTTCGGTTTTAACAAGTCGATCCCCACTGCGGAGTTCGAGTATGAACCGGCCTTCATACTGAACCGTGAACTCGGCATTGGAACTGTTCACGCACTTCTTCCGACCCTCGGTGCCGGCGAGGATCCATCGAATGCCAAGAAGACGTTCTTGGCCTATCGGTTGCGCGCGTATTTTCACGCCGAATACGGACGCATTGAAGACAAGGGGGATGCGACAGCTGCCGCAACGGGCGGTTTTGGTCGTGGCGGACCGGTCTTACAACTGCGGCTTGCCCCGTTTTTTTCAGATAAATTGAACTGCACGGTAACCTACGAGTATTTTTCTCGATTCACCGGTCTTGCGACGCATAATTACCTATTAAAAGTTGAGCCTAGTTACGACATCAGTGACGCGGTATCTCTGAAGGCATCTTACGAGAAAGGCGGAGTGAATCCGATTGATCAACAGGTGGAGACGTTTTTCATTGGCCTTGGAGTAACGCTATGAAGCCGAGGTTATTCAAGTGCGATCACGGCAGTGCTCAAGATCATGTACTTATGCGCAGTCGATGTTCAGTTGCTGTTGATGGAGGATTTTCTCCGGCTGAGTGGAAGCGAAAGAGCGATAGCGATCGAAGAGTTTGGCTATGACAGATTTAACAAGAATCGACACGATCATCGTTGTGATGATGGAGAATCGCTCATTCGATCACCTACTCGGTTATTTAAGCTTACCCTTAAGCGTAACGGGAGGCGGCGGTCGCACCGATGTCGATGGCCTTAAACCTGGAATGACAAACCGTTTTGAGGAGAAGGATTATGAGATCTATCATCTGCCCGACGCGCACACTCGGTTGCCGGCGGATCCTCCTCATGAGCGGACAAACATAACGACACAACTCTTAGGACAGGCCACCCAGGATGGAGTTATTCGAACACCGCCGCCATATCCGATGAGCGGATTCCTGCAAAGCTACAGCACAGTAGCGGGTGTCGATATGATCAAGCAACCGATCCCTATGGGATATCATGTAGGAGCAGATTTACCGGCCGCTGATTTCTTCGCGAAGGAGTATTGTACTTGTGATCGATGGTTTGCACCGATCCCAACCGGCACACAGCCTAATCGATTAATGGCGATGAGCGGTGAGACCCTCAATGATGTTAATCAAAAATTTATACTCCCAAAGCAACCGTTAATCTACGATTGGCTTACGAACCGCGGCATCAACTGGCGTGTGTACCATCAGGGCATTCCTTTTTTTATGTTGATGCAGGGATGGCACCTTCAGGCTTTAACGAGCAACCATTTTCGTGATTTCGACGACTTTCTTGACGATGTATCGAAGGAATCGGATGAGAGTTACCCGAGGGTGATTTTTGTCGAGCCGCGATACGCGGATGCTCCTCACGTCGAGGCGCCGACCGATGAC
>PNAR01000137.1 GCA_003169715.1 Acidobacteriaceae bacterium
CTTGGCGATGCCGACAAGAAAGTCTGCAATGCTTATGGTGTGATGCAGGAAAAGAACATGTACGGGAAAAAAGTGATGGGAGTGGCCCGAACCACATTCATCATCGGCCCCGAAGGGAACATTAAACATATCTTCTACAAAGTGAAGCCCGAAGGCCACGCGGAAGAAGTATTGGCATATTTGAAAGAAGCAGCCAAGCACGCCGCGTAGAGGATTTTTTTCGCGGGTACGGTTCTCAGGTTGGGCCGACTCAGTGGGGAGTGTGAAGAACCAGCTCCGAAGGAGCGACATACCTTAGCCCCGGACATAAGTCCGGGGTAGCAGTGCACCAAGGATCACGCGCCTAACGGGGCGCAATGGTCGTTGTCACAGAAACTCTTTCGGCCCCAAAAGCCGGCCCTTACCCATATCGCATAACTTCTTCCGTGCCCAAATCACTTCACAAATTCACCAACGTCGTCCCACGAAATTTTTACGACCGCGATCCGCGCATCGTAGGCAAGGACCTCTTGGGAAAGGTACTGATTCGCCGCGAGCGCAAGCGACTCCTCGCAGGCCGCATCGTCGAGGTCGAAGCCTACCTCGGAGAAGACGATCCCGCCGCCCACTCTGCCGCCGGCCTAACCGCCCGCAATGCGGTACTCTTCGGCCCGCCCGGATACGCCTACATTTATTTCATCTACGGCAACCACTACTGCCTGAATGTCTCCTGCCTTCCCGACGGAGTCGCCGGGGGAATTCTGTTCCGCGCTCTCGAACCTCTCGAAGGAATCGAAGAAATGGCGCGTCAGCGAGGGATTTCGGTGGAGAAGCCCAGCGATCTGCGGAAACTGACCACTGGCCCAGGCCGACTGGCGGAGGCGTTCGGCATAACTCGCGACCGAGACAACGCAAAAAATCTGACCGACGCAGCTTCCGATTTGTTCATTGCCGATGACGGCTACCGTCCCGACCAAACGCTGGTCACACCACGCATCGGCATCAGCAAAGCCGCCGAGCGGCCCTTGCGTTACATCATCGCGGGTAACACGTTCGTTTCCGGACCTAGAACGCCCACCCTGCTGACTTCAGAGTGCATCTAGTGCGTCTCCACTCTGGACAAATGTGAAGCGTTATTTTTTACCGCTCATCAATCTGAAGCACCTGGATGGAGTATGCCGGCGCCGTGTAATGGAGATCATTCGCAACGTTTCGCAACGTAGTTTCCACCGGGACAATCTTATTCGGCTCATCAATCGTATTTGTGGCCTGTGTGCTTCCGGCTTTCAACAGCACCAGCTTCCCAGTATTCGCCAGAGTTGCACCGGGGAACTTGATATTGACTGATTGTGTAGTGGACGCCGCATTGACCAGCTTCAAGTAAAGGCGTTTCTTTCTCGTAACCTGCGTCACGGAATAGAACAGCTTCGGTCCAGCGCCGACAAGCTGCGAGTCGGGCGTTTCATCTCCCAAGTAGTGGGAGAACATAACCTGCGCATAATAGCTTGGCGATCCATAGCTTCGCAGCGCATCGTAGCCGATCAGATCCGTCTCCCACTGCATGCCGCCGGGGTTGACGTTGACCAGTAGCGGCGCATATGCCGACATCACGATCAAGTCGCTATTGCGTTCCATTCCTGTCATCCATGCGGCGTCGCCAAGTGCCGCGCCAAAGTTTGGCGTCGGCGCTCCTTCTCGCGTTGCCCATTCACCCACGAAAATTTTCGGCCCACTGCGATCCGTTTTGTCGTAGTGCGTTGTGTCGTGGAAGAACTCCGTGGCGCGCCGATAGTAGTGATCGTCAATCACATCCGGGCGCATGCTCTTTACCGGCGTCGTTGCGATTATTTGCAGATTCGGATATTTGGCTTTGATTGCCTTGTAGAACTGCTCGTACCTGCCATCGTAGCTTCCGGACCGATCGAAGAAATCCTCGTTCCCTATTTCGACGTAAGTCAGCGCGAACGGCTCTGGATGCCCGTTTTGCACACGAACAGCTCCCCACTTCGTGTCAGCTCCGCCAGTGACGTATTCGAGTTCGTCGAGAGCATCCTGTACGTAAGGATCAAGGTCCGAACCAGGATTTACATGCTCCTGCTGCATCGAATATCCGGCATACACCGCCAGCACCGGCTGCATTTTCAGATCTTCGCACCACTCCAAAAATTCCAGGAGGCCCAACCCATCCGACGAGTTGTAACGCCATGGGCTGGGATGCGTCGGCCTATCCACTAGAGGGCCGATCGTTTTCTTCCACTCGTAGCGCTCGGAAATGTGATCTCCCTCGAGGTAGTTTCCTCCAGGAAAGCGCAGAAAAGCTGGATGCATGGCGGCCAGCTTTTCCATCAAGTCAATGCGGTTGCCGTTGTCGCGATCATGGTAGGTTGGCGGAAACAACGACACGAGATTGAGCCACAAAGTTCCCGCGTGGCCCACTGTCAACACCAGATGATTGCGCGAGGATGCCTGAATGGCGCCCGTCTTCAATGAGAAACGATATTGCTTCCACGCAGTCGTCAATCCGGGAACTGTTGCGACTGCCGCGGTCTTATCATCAGCGTCAGCCAGAAGTTTTATGGTCACCGCTCCGAGAGCGTCGGAGTCTGCCTTTGCGTAGAACGAACCCTTGTAGGTCGTATTGGGCTTCAGCGGAATTCCCCAATAGCCGCCATTGAGCACGCCGGCCTGATTTTCTGCATCGGCGCTGCTCACTTCCAACCGCAAGCTGGAGTTTAGTGCTTCGCTGGGGCCGGTCTGCTGATCAATCTCCATTTTAGCCGCAGCATTTCCGTCTTCCACCAGCAACCAATACGGCACATCGCGGCGTCTGGCGCGGAACGTGCGATTGCGGACCATTTCCGCATACAGGCCCCCGTCATAGGAGTAGTTGATCTCCTCGGTCATCAGGCCGTATAACGTCGGGCTGACGTTAGATACTTTCTTATCGGCCTGAATGGTCAGAACCGCCGGCTGGACTTGGCATAACGCCACAGACAGACCACAAATCGTTACGAAGAGGAACGAGGCAAACGCTTTCTGTATCATGAGAACCGCTATCTCCCGTCAGCGACAAACAATAATCCGCGTGGCAAGGATACGCAACAAAAAAGCGAACGTTGGCGTTAAGCGGGCTTTCGGTCCTCACTCGAAACTTATAAAATCGCTCGGCACACGAATCCGGAGCTGCCGACACATCCGGCAGATGAGGAAAGCTGAATCACATTGTTCCAGAGTCCGTCCATGAACCCCGGGAGAAGCGAGATTATTGACGCGCATCACCATCTGTGGCGCTACTCCCCTTTAGAGTATTCGTGGATTGACGACGGCATGACTTCGTTGCGACGGGACTTCCATTTAGCAGACCTGGAGAGAGAACTGGCCGTGGCAGGAGTGGACGGCACGGTTGCTGTTCAGGCTCGACAAACGCTTGAGGAAACGGATTGGTTGTTGTCGGTCGCTGAAGGTTCGCGGCTTTTGCGCGGCGTGGTAGGCTGGGCACCGATCGCGAGCCGGGACTTTCCGGTGATACTGGATCGCCTGAAGTCCGACAAAAAGCTGAAAGGATTGCGGCATGTGATACAGGGTGAGCCCGACGACAATTACATCAACCGGCCAGATTTTAATCGGGGGATCAAGGCGCTTGCGGAAACCGGCCTCGTATATGACATCCTTATCTTCGAGAAACATCTGGCTGCGACGATAGAGTTTGTAGATCGTCACCCAAATCAAGTTTTCGTTCTGGATCATATTGCGAAACCACCCATTCGCGACTCGGTGTTGAAGCCATGGAAGCGGAATATTTCCGAATTGGCTCGCCGCACTAACGTCTGTTGCAAGTTGTCTGGATTGGTTACCGAAGCTGGTTGGTCCACATGGTCGGATGCGGATTTGCGGCCTTATGTTGATGTTGTGCTCGACGCCTTCACTCCAAAGCGGCTGATGTTTGGCTCTGACTGGCCAGTATGTCTGTTGGCGGCCACTTACGAAAGATGGTTCGAATCTTTGAGTCGTTCGATAAATCAACTTTCGCCGACTGAGAAAGGTGGGATCATGGGAGGTAACGCGATCAAGATTTACCACCTGTAAGCGAAAATACGATGAAAGCGCTAATTGTGCGAGGTTCGGGACAAGTGGCAATTGACAGGGTCAGGGAGGTCATGGCGATTGTTGGCGGGGCGATATTCGTTTCTCTGATCAACATCTCTCGCGGCTGCCGAACTGAGGGTTCCGTAACGCTTACAAGTAATTTATGCTAAGACACGGCATTCTCAATCCCAACATCAATTCGCTTCTCAGCCGGGTGCGGCATACCAATACTCTGGTGATCGCGGATCGCGGATTTCCGTATTGGCCTGGAATCGAAACTGTTGATATTTCGCTGACCGACGACATCCCACGCGTGCTTGACGTGTTGCGAGCAATTCAGGAAGTAAGCAATTTCGGTGCAGCGTATATGGCGGCAGAGTTTAGCTCGGTAAATGGACCCGCGGTCGAAGGCGAATTCCGCTCGGCCTTGCACGGGATTGTTCTCAACTTCGAGCCACATGTTGAATTGAAAAAGCGTGTGCCGTCGGCAATCGGACTCATCCGCACCGGCGATACGATTCAATATGCAAATATTATTTTGGAGTCGGCGTAAAAGGAAAGGTCCTGGGTTTGCAAAGTATGGATACGAAGAGCAAGTCGTTGGAAAAGGTTTGGTTGCGGCAGGGGCGGTTTGCAGAACGACTCATTGTCATTGTCGTTTTGCTTGCGTCCAGCGGATTCGCGCAGAGCAACTCTGACGATAGTCCTACTGCCTCGCAGGATCCAGCCGTCATTGACCAGGTCTGGCAGAAGGCGAGCGCGAAGTACGATGCACGGCGGAATGAGATTCTGGAGGAAGTAAATAAGGGTACGCACAAAGGTCCCTTTCGTGCCGACTGGGAGTCACTTAAGAATTACGAAGTCCCCGAGTGGTACAAAGACGCAAAATTCGGAATATTTATTCATTGGGGAGTGTATTCGGTACCCGCCTTTGGCAACGAGTGGTACCCACGCAACATGTACGTTCCGGGTTCGCCGGAGTACAAGCACCATATTGCAACCTACGGACCGCAGGATAAGTTTGGGTACAAAGATTTCATCCCCATGTTTAAAGCCGAGCATTATGATCCCGCCGCATGGGCAAAGCTGTTTAAGGACGCAGGTGCGAAATACGTTGTGCCGGTATTCGAGCACCATGACGGCTTCGCCATGTACGACAACGGTCTTTCCGACTGGACCGCCGTGAAAATGGGTCCGCATCGCGACCTTTGGGGAGATTTGGCGAAGGCAGTCAGGGCCGAGGGGTTGCATCTCGGCGCATCCTCTCATCGCGTCGAACATAATTTCTTTCTCGGCGTCGGGCGCGCGATACCGTCGGACGTCAATGATCCGGCCAATGCGGCTTTTTACGGCCCCGCCCACAACTGGCTTGCAAACCCAAACGCCACTCCTTTGAGCGACGATTTCACTTACGTTTCCGAAGCGTGGACCAACGATTGGCTCGCGCGATCCGCCGAAATCGTGCAGAAGTACCATCCCGATGTTATGTATTTCGACTGGTGGATCGGGCAGCCGTCGGTGCGTGCGGCGCTCACCCGCTTCGCGGCTTATTACTACAACACGTCGCTCGCGAATGGCGATCACGTCGGCGTGATTAACTACAAGGACTATGCCATGCAGCAACATTCCGCAGTACTCGACATTGAGCGTGGACAACTCTCCGACATTCGTCCCATGTATTGGCAGACCGACACTTCAATCAGCGATAAGTCCTGGGGCTATGTCGAAAACGATACTTACAAGTCGCCTGAGTTCATCATTCATCAACTCGCGGACATCGTAAGCAAGAACGGCAATCTGCTTTTGAATATTGGTCCGAAATCGGATGGAACGGTACCGGAGGCGGCGCAGCAGGTGTTGCTCGATATCGGAGCGTGGCTGAAGATGAATGGTGATGCGATTTATGGCACGCGCCCCTGGAGAGTTTACGGCGAAGGGCCAACAAAAGTAACGGCAGGATCGTTTCATGATACGGACACCCATCCCTACACGGCGGAGGATTTCCGTTTCACCACCAAGGGCGGTGCAATTTATGCGATTGAGTTAGGCTGGCCCGCCAATCATGAAGCGGTCATTCACTCCCTGGCGAGCGACGCGGCGACGGAGAGAGTGGAGTCTATCTCCTTGCTTGGTGCCGGAAGTACTATCCAGTTTCAGCAGCAACCGGATGGTCTTCACATTCAACTTCCCGACCAGCCGCCTGGAAAGTATGCATATGCCTTTCGTATTACCTTTGCGAATGCCCCTCTTAAATAGACGACGATGAAGCTGATTCGATTTGGCGATGCCGGTCACGAAATGCCGGGAGTCCTACTAAAAGATGGCACGCGCATTGACGTGTCCGCTTATGGTTCAGATTATGACGAGGCATTTTTTGGAGGGCGCGGACTGTTGGATCTTCGCCGTTGGTTGGACTCGAACGCGTCTCGTGCGCCTCGGGTCGCATCGTCAGTACGTTTGGGTCCGCCGATATGCCGACCAAGCAAAATCGTATGCATCGGACTGAACTACCGCGATCATGCCGCGGAAAGCAAGATGGATATTCCCAAAGAGCCGATCATCTTCTTCAAATCAACAACTTCGCTGGTTGGCCCCAACGATCCCCTTGCGATCCCGAGAAACGCAAAAAAAGTTGACTGGGAAGTCGAACTGGCAGTCGTTATTGGCAAACGAGCTTCGTATGTATCCAAAGACCAGGCTCTCGACCACATTGCGGGATTCGTGCTGCACAATGATTATTCCGAGCGAACATTTCAATTGGAACGCGGAGGCCAATGGGTGAAAGGAAAGAGCGCAGACACTTTTGCTCCTTTGGGCCCGTTCCTGGCGACTCCGGATGAAATTTCTAATTTCGGAAATCTGCCGATGTGGTTAAAAGTAAACGGCGAGTACCGGCAAAAAAGCTCCACGGCAAATATGATTTTCGACGTTCCGACTTTAGTTTCGTACGTGAGTGAATTCATGACGCTTCTTCCGGGAGACGTGATCAGCACCGGAACGCCGGCGGGGGTGGGCTTGGGCATGAATCCGCCCACTTATTTGAAGGCGGCCGATCTGGTTGAACTTGGAATTGACGGCTTGGGAGAGTCCAGCCAGCGAGTAACCGATTAGAGTTCGTTCTAACAAGCCATGGCAATCACAGCGGATTTTCGTCTCGATGGCAAAGTTGCGGTGGTAACCGGCGCTGGCAGCGGCATTGGCCGTGCTATCGCGTTAAAGTTTGCGGCTCGTGGGGCCTCGTTGCGCCTGCTGGATATTAATCAGACGGATGCAGAAGAGACTTCTCAGCAAATCATTTCCGCGGGCTGCAAGGCGACCGCTTACGCATGCGACGTGACAGCACAAGGGGAAGTGAATTCGACGTTCGAAAAGTTTTCCCAACGGGAACAAATTCACATCCTGGTGAACAACGCAGGCGTCTCGCACATCGGTTCCGTAGAAAGCACGACCGAAGCGGACTTCGACCGCATCTTTCAAGTGAATGTGAAGGGATTTTATAACTGCATGCACGCTTGCGTCGGCCACATGAAGACTCACGGCGGGGGCGTGATTCTTAACATGGCGTCCATTGCAGGATCCACAGGACTTTCCGACCGGTTTGCATATTCCATGAGCAAGGGCGCGGTGATCGCAATGACGTATTCTGTCGCCCGGGATTATCTGAGCCATAACATCCGCTGCAATTGCATTTCGCCTGCGCGTGTCCACACGCCATTTGTTGATAACTACTTGAGAAAAACTTATCCCGGCAATGAGAAAGAGACGTTCGATAAATTGTCCAAAGCCCAGCCGATTGGACGAATGGCGGAACCGGAGGAGGTTGCATCTCTCGCTCTATTCTTGTGTTCCGATGAAGCATCCTTTATTACGGGTGCCGATTATCCGCTGGATGGCGGCTATTTCAATTTGCGAGGTTAGTGTCTGGACCTGCAACTAAAAGACAAAGTCATTCTGGTGACTGGCGGAGCTAAAGGAATCGGTGCAGCCATTGTTCGAACCTGCGCGGCGGAAGGCGCAATCCCCGTAATTGTTGACCGTGACGCGGAAGCAGGCAAGCAATTGCGGACGGAATTACGAGGCAACAAAGCGCGCAGCGATCTGCTCATCATTGATCTGCTGACAGCGGAGGGTTGCTTGAGTGCGGTTGAACAAGCAGTCAAGGCGTTTGGCCGCCTGGATGTCCTGATAAACAATGCCGGAGTGAACGATAAGGTTGGCCTGGAGCGGGGTAATCCAAACGATTTCGTTACTTCACTGAATCGTAATCTGGTCCACTACTACAGCATGGCGCACTACGCTCTTCCCCACCTCAAACAGTCCAGGGGCGCGATCGTGAATATCGGCTCAAAGACGGCGGTTACCGGCCAGGGAGACACGTCTGGCTACGCATCGTCAAAAGGAGGAGTGATGGCGCTTACCCGCGAGTGGGCCGTGGAGTTGCTGCCTCACCATATTCGCGTCAACACCGTCATTCCCGCAGAGGTAATGACACCGCTATACCGGCAATGGCTGGATACCTTTCCTGATCCGAAAGAGAAACTAAACAATATTCTCGCGAAAATTCCGTTGGAAAAACGCATGACCACCGCGGAGGAAATCGCGGCTGCGGTTGTATTTCTTGCTTCCCCGAAATCCGGGCACACCACAGGCCAGCACATTTTCGTGGACGGTGGGTACGTTCATTTGGATCGCGCTCTGACGTAACCAGCCTTCGTCAATTGCTTTCGTCCGGAGACCCGAAATCAATCAGACCAGCGTTGGGCCGTCCGCTCCCAGCGATGCGCCTTAAGAGTCCGCAACAATGCGGCATCGAGCGGCCCCGCATCGGACGCCGCAACGTTTTTCCTGACATGGTCGGGCTCGCGCATGCCGACGATAGTCGTGCTTACCGCTGGATTGGAAAGTATGAAACGCAAGGCCATCTCAGGCATGTTCATGGATGGAGGCACTACGGCTCGTAGCTTCTCGACGTGTGCGAGAGTTTTCGGAAGATTTTCAGGGCCGAAATATTTCGCCCGCCAATCGTCGGGAGGGAATTTCGTATCAGCCGTCATTTTTGCGCCCAGGCTGCCTTCGTCGAGGGGTACGCGGGCGATGACGCCGATATTCAACTTCTCGCAAACCGGAAACAATTTATCTTCCGGAGCCTGATCGAAGATGTTGTAAATCACCTGCACAACATCCACCAGGCCGGTGTGCAAGGCTTGAATTCCGTTCTCGGGCTGCCAGCGATTGAGGCTGAGCCCAAAGAATCGAATCAAGCCATCTTTCTTCAATTTCTCAACCGTCTCACGAAACTCCGGCTCGCCTGCCCAGGTGTCGTCCCAGACATGAAACTGCAATAGGTCAATGGACTTCGTTCCCAACTTTTCAAGAATGAGGTGGGCGTACTTGAACACGTGGGCTGACGGGAAGACGTTCGAATACTTTTCCTGAGGCGGAGCCGGCCACTTGTTGTTCATCGGTGGAATTTTCGATGCGGCATACAATCGTTTTCCGGAATTCCGGGAGAGGATTTGGCCTAAAAGACGGTCGCTATTTCCGTTGCCATAGGCCCAGGCTGAATCAAAGAAGTTGCACCCCAGATCAACGGCGAGTTGCAAGGCTTGCAGCGATTTCCGCTCCTCGGACCCGCTCCAGCCGCTCATTCCCCAAAGCCCATGAGCAATATCTGATACTTCAATTCCGGTTCGACCCAATCGGCGATATTTCATAGATGAATTGCTCTAACCTTCTTGCTCCTCCAAAAACTTTTCAGCTTCAAGTGCCGCCATGCATCCAGTACCTGCCGCGGTTATCGCCTGACGATAACGGCGGTCTTGCACATCTCCGCAAGCGTAAACGCCAGCGACTTTCGTGAAGACGTTGCTCGATGTCACCAAATATCCATCTTGATCGGTCTCGAGCTGACCTTGGAACATCTTTGCGTTGGGGATATGGCCGATGCCGAGGAACATCGCACTAGTAGGGAAATCCCAGGCTTTATTCGTCTTGAGATCGCGCAACCTTAGGCCGGTTACTTCTTTCTGCGCAACGTCCTGAACCTCCTCGACAACCGTGTTGGTGAGGAAATGAATTTTGTCATGATGTTGAGCGCGTTCCAGCATAATTTTAGACGCGCGAAACTCTTCCCGGCGATGAATCAGCGTGACCTTGGTCGCGAAGCGGGTTAGGAAAGTCGCTTCTTCCATGGCGGAATCTCCGCCGCCGATTACCACGATTTCCTTGCCGGAGAAAAAGAACCCGTCGCACGTAGCACAAGACGAAACTCCGTGGCCGATGAGCGCCTGTTCACTGGGAAGGCCCAACCATCGGGCCGAAGCACCGCTGGCGACTATCAAACTGCGAGCATGAATAACTTCTTTACCCAGGTGTATCGAAAAAGGACGGCTTCCAAGATCAACCTTCGCGACGTGGCCGAGTTGGTATTGCGCTCCAAACCGTCCCGCCTGCTTGCGCATGTTCTCGATTAATTCTGGTCCTTGAACCCCTTCTGGAAACCCAGGGAAATTTTCTACGAGTGTAGTAAGCGAGAGTTGCCCCCCAGGTTCATGACCCTCGAGTATCAGCGGCTTGAGATTCGCGCGCGCCGTGTAAAGAGCGGCAGTGTGCCCGGCGCACCCCGAACCAATGATGACTACGTTTCGAACATTATCCATAGAAGTAAGTTTAACTGGAGAGTTCCAATTTACGGGACGGGCCTTTACCAGAACGCACAAGATTGCGTAAGCTCGAAGTCAAGCGACTGGGGAGACTCAAAGCCATTACTCAGACTTAGATTAAGTTATTGACAATCGGATTCGGTATCACTTTCCCGCGATGCCGTCGGCTATCCCTGCCGCGATCGGCACTCTGAAAGTCTCGTGCTTGTAGGCCTTCACCATCAGAAGTATCCACAACACGAGGGTGATCAGCCCGATCAACATTCCAAGCATCGCCACCAGCCCGAAGCCAATCAACCCGCCGATTGAGATGCTCATGATACCCAAAGCGATCCGTATAACGAACAGTCCACCGAAGACAACGATGGATTGCGCCGCCTGAAAACGTACCCACGGACGTTTATCAATCAGCAGGAAGATGATGCCCGTTATCCAGCCGACAAGATAAGCCAACAGTCCGGCAACATTTTCTGACAGACCTTCCGTGGATGGTGCACTGGCTCCCACCACTGGCGCTGCCGCCCCTTGATTAGTTCCGCATGCTGGACAAAAAGTCGCGCTTCCAATTTCCTTGCCACATGATTTGCAAAAGGCCACATTTTCCTCCTACTTTGTCGTGCGCGAGAGTAGCAAAATGACGGGCCAAGCGCAATGGTCGTTTTGAAGCCACTGCGGCTGTGCCAACAGGGCAATGACGTTGTGGTTGCCTGCGTGCTAAGAAGGACCACAATACTTATTCAATGGCACAACGAAAACGTAGTTAGGCGCGATTCACTTGGCAGGATGATCGCCTTGGATTGATTTGATGGTAATCGCGCTCTTTTTGACGTCCAGGTCTCCGGTCAGCATCACGGCCTGCCCGGCAAACTTTTCCGCTTCGACCTGATCGTCTAAACGGTACACGTTTCCCTTTTCCACAAGGACGAAGGAAGCCGCGAACTTGGCAACACAGTTCCGCGAGCAGGAAGCAGCGTCTGAGCCAAACGATCTGGATTTCAGCATTTCCTTGTGAGACCGGGAAAGGGAGTGGACATTGAGAGCGCAGGAGCTGTCCGAAATTTCACCGTGGAATGTAGCCGCATAGCTCATCCCGCTTGCGAGTACAGCGAAAACAGTAGCAACGATCCAGCATTTCATGGAAAACGTCCTCCGAAAATATTAAGCGATTACGATGACCTTCATATGCATGTCCTCGTGACCTTCGCTACAGATCACGGTGCAGACAATCTGATATTCGCCCGGCAGATCGGGAACTTTCAAAACAAATTCCTGTACGCCAGGTTTGAGTTCGAGGTCCCAGTCGGGAAATTTCGCTCCATCTTTTTTGCGAATGAGCGCAAACCCGTGAATGGATCCGTTTCGGTTTTGGGTCTTCGCCTTCTTCGCCGTGATGCGAAATTTCACCTCTTCGCCGGCTCTTAATGTCAGCGTCGGACTCGCCTTGCGGCCGATTTTGAATCGGCTGTCTTTGTCCGCGAGTAATTCAATGACGCGCATTTCGCTTTGCGCGGCAGATTGCATGCCCGGCCCCACCACCTGGAGCGCAGCAATTATCAAAGCGGCAATCTTGAATGTTGTGCGATCTCGCATGATGTGCGTGGCTACTCCGTCATGTACGTCAGGATGTACCGCATGTCTTCGTCCGTGATTAGCGCCCGCACGCGCATGTGACGGACGATCGTCCCCATCATTCTTGGTGGAAATTTATGCGGAGGCATGTGGCAACGCCCGCAGTTCGTCTGAAACCGCTTTTCTCCTTCGATTCGCGTGGCGGCGAGGTCTTGAACCGCGACCGGGGAAGCCTCAGCCGGATCGGCCTGTTTCCTGGGAGCGGCGCTGGCAGCCACCGCAGCAAGAATCACAATCACAGCGAGTACTCTCATCATCATCACTGGCCTCCTGAACCCAGGGGAAATGCAAACCGGTATGTGATGCCGACTGTCCAGATGTTTGCGTTGCCTTCGGAACTGAACTGCCGTCCATAGCTGGAAACAGCTCGCAGGCCATCCATGAAGTAATAATTGATTCCGACCTCGGATTCCTTGGTGTTCACATCGGGTACGTCGCCATTCGGCGTGCCGGGTTTGGCAAAAAATTGTTGGAAACGCGCCACCAATTGAGTCCGCGCCAGCACTTGAGTATGAGAAAACGCGTTAAGACGCAAAGCAGGCTCAATCCAGTAGCCACGCCCCGATTCGGCATCGGCGAATTCAGATCTGACATCCAGCGGAATTGCGCGGGGCTGCCATTCGAAATGGGTACCGAAGCGATTGGCGCGATTTTCCTGCAAGAGATGTTGGAGTGAGAATCCAATTTCAACCCGTTGGTTGGGAAAAAACGCGCCGAAACGGCCGCCGATTTCGCGGTCGGAGGCCAGTGTATTGTTTGTGCTGAGTGTCGAGAAATAACCGGCGTAATTCAGATTCAGGTTATGCGCAACAGAAAAGCCACCACGCAGCATCGCGCCATCACTCGAACCTTGTTCCAGCGGAAGAGTGATCGGGTCCGCTTGCAGGTCACGTATCCAAACTGGGTAAAGGCGTTCGTTATAAATGCCAAACGGCGTGAGAAAACGTCCAACGGTGACGGTTAAGTAAGGGTTGGCGATGTAATCAACCTGCAAATACTCGAGTGATTTCTGGACCGGTCCGCCGAATGGACCTGTTCCGTCGCGGCGCACGAAGTCCCCCTCGAAAGCTCCGCGGGACTCTATCAGCCATTTGTCACCCAAAGGTAGGAGAACTACGGGAGAGAAGATGCTCACGAGGGTCGTTTGCCCACCTTGCACGAGGGGCACGAAGGCGACGCCTCCCGAAATAACTGGCACTGTCTGTAAATCGCTGACATCCGGGGCTTGCCCGAAGGCGGGAATAACGAAGCAAAGCGCCGCCAGCCATCCGCAGAAGTGGGCGAAAATGAGAGGAAAGACAGATTTTGGACGAAATGACACTGCCCTAATAAGGGGGCAATCTCAATGCCAGCACTCAGGCCTGCAAAGCAGTGAAAATACAACGTGACAAATGCTTGACAAAAAATCCGTATGAGATTGAACAATCACTCTGAGACGCCCGAAGCGCAAAGGCTGAACCTGACCGAAAAATAGGATAGTTCCCTTCGTTGCGGACAAACTTCTTGCGGGCAAACTTCTATGGATGAGTTCCGGCTCTCTTTCGAACCGATCTGGCCCCAGGCTTCGCCGGCGCCGAGGCCGCTGTGACTCGATTTAACTCCTCCGGGACCGTCTGCGGCACTCTCAACAGGTTCCGGTAATCGGCATCAATCGAGGATGCGGTTTGGAACAGCGGCTCGTAGGCACTTTGGTCCGGTGCGGAACCTGTTGCGGTAGCCGGACACCGAGCCAATACAACGGACGCTTTTCCGAACCGTTCCAGGCGGATGCGGCTCACTGGCGTATTCGTGCCGAGCATTGCTGCGGGGCTGGTCACCGAAGATGCGTCGTCCTCAATCGAAACCTGGAGCAAGTCTTTAGGGTCGCGAACTTTGAACACCAGGGTTTCAACCATGTTCTTGGGATCCTGGCTGAACGAATACTGCACCGTCGAGTACAAAGCTTGAACGGCAAATTCGCGGCGAATCCGTACCCATGCGGCACTGTCGGTATCTCTCGAAACGTGCGTTCTTTCATTGATCGGGAGAAAGTCGGGCTGCTGATCCAAAGTGGAGCGCCCTCGATCAACCTCGAAGTCTTGGCTGAATAGCGGCTGCTTGGGCACACGAGACAACGCTGATGCGATCTGCTGCTGTTCCTCCTTCGAGGGAGTGCACACATTCAGCATGTTCACTCTGACTTGAGGCTGCGATGATTTTTTGGTAGACGGCTGTGACGGCTGCTGCGCGCAACCTAAAGGGGAGAGAGACAAAAAAATAAAGATGATGATTCTGTTTCGGAGCACAAGTCGCATTTTAGCAGGCGGGCAGGAGATGCCGAGAAGGGATTGCAAAAATTTAGTGGGTCGGTTTCCGGGTTGTCCGTCACTCGCCCTGAATCTTTGGAGTATCTGACGGAAACTTCCACTCTTCACTCCGGAAGATTCCGTCTGCGGTTCCGGAACCGTCGTGCCGTTCGTTTTCGATGCCCCATTACCTGACCCGGGAACGATTAGTGTGCTTGCCAAGAAAATGTGAAAAGACATGTCCGGACTCGATGTGGGCGCACTCGCGCGACACGGGTACACTTCGCCGCTCCCGCCCCACCTGGAGATGCAATGCTTTCACGCCAAGTCTGGATCGGGCAGCAAGACTCATTGTTTCAGGTCGGCGGGCCAGTTGGTGATCAGGGTGAGCGGTTCGGTGATGGATTGCGGCAGAACGGTGTTCATCACGAATTTCTTGCCGTCGGCGGAAACGGTGTAGGGTCCATTTTGACCGACCACGGTCGCGGCTTTGAACAGCGCATGGGGCGCGCCCAGTTGCAGGCTGGCTCCGTTCTGGCTAACGTCCACAGCCATGATCTGCCCGTCAGGCGAAATGAAGAAAAGTTCCTTGCCGTCCTTCCGCCAGTTTGGTCTTCCTCCCCCGGCGGTTGATACCTGCCAGCGGCCGGCGCCGCTGGGGAATGGCTGGACGTACAATTCCATGCGGCCAGTCTCATTGTTGGCATAGGCCAGCCATTTGCTGTCGGGCGAGAAGGAAGGTGTGACGTCCGAGAAATTCGTGGCTACCAATGGAAACGGTTTTTGGTCGCCCGACTTATCCGGAAACATGGGTAGCGCCCATATATCCCAGCCAGAATTCGATTTCGGATCGCGCCGCATGTAGGCGATGTAGCGGCCATCCGGAGAAACGGAAAAGGGAATATCGATTATACCGGGGGTTTCCAGCAGCTTCTCTTTGCTGCCTGTGCCGTCGGCGTTTTGACGGTAGAGAGAGTTCCCAGACGCACTTGCCCCATAGCTGAAGACAATCGATTTTCCGTCGGGCCACCAAATGGGATCGCCGCTGTATTGCGGGCCAAAGGTAAGGCGGGTTTTGGTGTGGCGGGCTACGTCGAGCACCCAGATGTCGGCAACGCCGTTGTTTTCGAGTTCAAAGGCCAACTTGCTTGCGTCGGGGGAAAGCGCGGGATTGTAGTAATCAGCGATGTCGGGCAGAACCGGCTCACCCTGCTTGCCAGCTGCGTCGTACCAGACGAGTTGAGAGCCGCCGCCCGCCGCGCCGTGCTGGTAAAGAAGCTCCCCGTTTGCCGAAGTTGTCAGGATACCGTGCCAGATGTCCGTATTGACCGCGACATGGTCGGCCACGGGCTTGGCTTCACCCTCCAACGCCAGACTACGTAGGTTGAAACGTTGCGCCAGCAGCGTGTTATCGCGCACGAACAAAAGATATCCCGGGGCTGCATAGATGGCGTTGGAATCGTTGCGCAGCAGTAGCTTGCGCTCTTTGGAATCGAGCGCAGCCAGATAGATGCCACTGTCTGCGGTCGTCGAGCCGTGGGCGAAGTAGAGAAAGTGGTTGCCATCAGGAAGAAAATCGGGCCAGCGATGGGAAGTCTCCTTGGCGTCCAGCGTGGTCAGGCCGACGCGCGTGCCCCCGGCAGCATCAACGCGCGCAAGGCCCGAGGTGGTATCCGGCGCGAACACAATAGTGCCCGTAGCGCCCCAGGCTCCTCCCCGGCCAAAGGGAGCATCGCAAAGGGCCTGTGGAGGACCGCCGCTGGCGTCAACTTTGTTCAGCTTGCCCGTGGCGAAGAACGCGACGTAGCGGCTGTCGGCGGACCAGAACGGATAGGTTGCGCCTTCGGTTCCTGACATGGGCTGCGCGACTGGCGAGTTCAGCGGCCGGATCCAAAGCATTCGCTTGCCGTCTGCATTCTTGGCTACAAAAGCGATTCGCAGCCCGTCCGGCGAGAGCACCGGTGGCCCGGCGGTGGTTCCGGTCAGCAGGAAGGTCGCTTTCTCCGGAGGCAGGATGTAGGAGTGAACCGAGACCTGCGGTGCATGCATGGCCTGCATGTAGGCCAGAGCGAATGCAATCGCAGCCACGCCAAGCACGCCCGCCGCAACCCACGGCAGCCAACTCCGGCGTGAAGGGACGACGGCGGCAGACTGGGTTGTAGTTAGCGGCGACTCCGCAATCCCCTGCAATTGGAGCTTCAGGTCGTGCGCCGTCTGGATGCGCTCGTCGGGATCTTTATCAAGGCACAATCGAATGACGCGCTCCAGCCCCGGCGGTGTCTGCGGACGCAGAGTGCTGACCGATGGCGGGTCCACTGCGAGAATCTGTCCCACGATGCTGGCCTGCGTCTTGCCTTCGAAGGTGCGCTTGCCCGTCACCATCTCGAATAGCATTACGCCGAAGGAAAAAATGTCGGAGCGGGCGTCGGCCTCGATGCCCTGGATCTGCTCGGGTGACATGTATTGCACGGTGCCGATCACCGCTCCTGCGGTGGAAAGCGGCGTGGCCGGCGACGGCGCGGGCATGGTCGAGGTCAAGGCCGCCGCGAAAACAGAAGGCGAGGTGCCGCTTCCGGTTCCGGATGCGACCGTTGCGCCGAGCGGCTTCGCCAGACCGAAATCGAGAAGCTTGGCGCCGGACTTGGTGAGCATCACGTTGCCTGGCTTCAGGTCGCGATGCACCACTCCGGCGCGGTGTGCTTTTTCGAGAGCATCGGCAATCTCGATGGCGATGGTCACCACCTGGTCGGCGTCAAGGGGACCCTTCCTCAATCGCTCGGCCAGAGACTCCCCTTGCAGGAACTCCATTACCAGGTAGTCAATGGGGCCTTCGTTGCCCACATCGTGAAGCACGCAGATATGCGGATGCTGAAGCTGGGAGATGATTTTGGCTTCGCGTTCGAAGCGGGCGCGCAGTTCAGCGCTTCCAACCAGTTGCGCGTTCAGCACTTTGATCGCAACCGTGCGTTCCAATCGCGTGTCGCGAGCGCGATACACTTCGCCCATGCCACCCGCGCCGAGCGGCGATTCGATTTCGTAGGGGCCAAGTCTCGTGCCAGAGGTCAGAGCCATGCGTGCGCGCAATTATAGCTCGTGCAGCGCGTTGGAGAGGATGCGACGATTCTGAGCGGTAGTCGGCTCCCTGGGTCAGGCTGGGTTCATTGTTACTGAACCCTGTACAACACGCACCCGTGGGATGGCAACCTGACATTGATTTCTTTGGCTGCTCCCAGATTCTTGCGCTCCCACAAATCCCGCAGTTTGTAATTCGTTCCGTTCAAACCCAATTCATTCCACGAATAGTGAAGTGTTTGAGCACCATCGCCAATGTTGAAAATGGCGACATAGCTTCCATTTCCATCATCGGGCTGTGAAGTCCAGACCACGGCTTTGTCGGTGCTGACTACGGCGCGTTCGCCGGTCGAGTGCTGATCAACAGCAATCACTTCGGGATTCGTAAGCAACGCAATCGTCCATTCGTCGCTCGAAAGGAGATTCCCACCCATAATCAGCGGAGAGCGAAACATACTCCAAAGAGTAAACAGGGTTCGCTGCTCGTCATGCGTCAACCGCGAATCGCGCGGCTCGCCCCAACCGGCCGACGGCCCGAGATGACCAAGAGGAAGCATGTCTGCATCCGGCCAATGACCAGGCTCGGTTAATGGCGCCCACTGTGCCGCGCGCGCGAACTGATTACCCACCCCTTGCGGAAAATCAGTATTGCTCCGCCAGACGTCCCAAACGTCATCCGAAATTCGCCACATCTGCGCGTACTGCCGCATCTCATCAACCTTTTCGATGGGCGCTGCGCCCGGAGAAAGACTCAAGACGATAGGGCGTCCCGTTTTCCTCAGCGCCGTGCTTAGCATGTGAATATCCGCGCCGGCATAGGGACGGCTGCTGATGCAATCAACTTTAATGAAATCCACATCCCAGCTTGCGTAAAGTTTTGCGATGGAATCGTAATAAGCCTGTCCCGCAGGCGAATCTTTCACGCCATCGTTGTCAGTATTCCAGGGGCAAGGCGCGGAGGGGTCGGCCGCGTCAGTCGCCTTAAAAGATGAACCCGCGATGGAAGAATTACTTTCCACCGCTTGCTTCGGAATACCGCGCAAAATGTGGAGGCCAAACTTCAGGCCCTGAGAATGTACGTAGACGGCGAGAGGCTTGAATCCCGCATCGCCCTCGGCTGAAGGAAACCGGCTCGGCGCCGGTATGTAGCGCCCGTAGTTATCCAGAGTAAATTGGCGATTGTTTCCCTTCCCGTCAGCGCCGCCCTTCGGAATTGTCCAGCCTTCGTCAATTATGACGTATTGCCATCCGTAAGGTTTCAAATGACGGGCAAACCACTCCGTGGTGGCTTTGAATTGAACCTCATCAATGGTGGTTCCATAAGAATCCCAGCTATTCCATCCCATCGGTGGGGTCGGGCCGAGAATAGGTTGGCCTGATTGTGCGAAAGCGGGCAACAGAAACCCGAATGTAAGGACGATGAATTGCCAGAATTTCAGCATCTGCATCAGCTCTTGAGCGGTGTGCTTCGTTCTATGGGTGAAGAAAATCACCGCGCTATAGTAAATGTTTACTCGCTTCTGCACGAAGAATTGTTTTGTCAGAAAAGGGTCTCTTCGCGCCTTTCATGGCGCCGCCCGCATCCAATAAAAACCGGTTGGAGATTTTTTTAGCGGAGGTAATTATGGCCAAGGCGACATTTGCGGCCGGATGTTTTTGGGGAGTCGAGGCTACGTTCCGTCAATTGCCAGGAGTGTCCTCGACGCTCGTCGGGTACACGGGTGGTAGTCTAGAGAATCCCACTTATAAGGATGTTTGCACGGATACGACTGGTCATGCGGAAGCAGTCGAAGTGGAATATGATCCGGCGAAACTTTCCTACGACAAGTTATTGGAAGTCTTCTGGGAGAATCACGATCCCACGCAACTGAACCGGCAGGGGCCAGACTTTGGAAAGCAGTATCGTTCCGCGATCTTTTTTCATGATGCCGAACAGGAGGCCGCTGCGAAGGCTTCCAAAGAAGCGCTGGAGAAATCTCGGCACTACAGCAAGCCGATTATGACCCAGATTGTTCCCGCCGTGAAGTTTTACGAGGCGGAAGACTACCATCAGCAATATCTGGAAAAGCGTGGCCTAGCTTCGTGCCACATTAAATAGATTCTCAGCCAATGATGTCGAGCTTCCACAGCATGAAGCTCGCGCTTTCCCGCAGCAAAGCAACTCCCTGCTGCCACAATGAATGAGGACGTGACCCGGGACGGGGGGAGACATACACGCGGATTCCTTCATGCTCAAGCAGCTTGCGAATGCGGAAAACGTGGTACGCATCACTGACCGCGATGCAACTGTGCATGTGATTGGCGCGCATGATAACGCCCAACCTTTCAGCTGACTGCGCCGTATCCGCCCCCTGAGTTTCCGCAATAACCCTTGATTCGGGGATGCCGCGGTGGACCAGATAATCGTGCCCAACTCCGCCTTCGCTATAGGACGGGTCCGCGCCCGAACCTCCGGTGGTCAAAACCGTGGGCGCGAGACCACGCTGGAAAAGTTCGAATGCGTGGTCGAGCCTCGCGCGAAATACGGGAGAAGGATGTCCGTCGTATTGGGCCGCGCCGAAAACGACAATAGCGTCGGCGGGATGAAGCTCCTGTTTGTGGGACTCTGTGAGGATTTGCGAAGAGACAAAGACCAGGAAGGCAGCAACGCCAATACTGGCGACGACGAGAGTGCGAATTATCCAGTGGCTTTGACGTTTGGATGGGAAAGTGCTCATCCTCTTGCAAAAAACTCAGAAATCTCCTGGGAGGGAATTGCGCCTTCGCGCATGATCTTCCAGCGCGCTTCTTCATCGGTCAAATCAATAATGGTCGAAGAAACTTCGCGAGGCGATGGGCCACCGTCCACAATGATGGAAATGCGATCCTGTAGTTGATCGCGCACCGCTTCGGCCGTCGTACATTCGGATTCGCCGCTGAGATTTGCTGAGGTAGCGGTGATTGCAATGCGCGCCGCCTGCACCACCGCCAGCGGAATCGCCGAGCTGGGAATGCGCAAAGCTACGTTGCCGGTATTCGCAGTGACTTTTAGCGGAAGCCGGGACGCGGCACGGACAATAATCGTCAATGGCCCCGGCCAGAATTTTCGCGCCAGCGCATGAAATTCTTCGGGTAAGGGCCTGGCCAGTTCTTCGGCCTGCTCTACGCTTTCAATCAACAGCGACAGTGGCTTGTGGCGCGACCGCGACTTTATTTCATACACCCGGTCAACAGCCCGCAGATTGAAAGGATCGGCGGCGAGACCGTAGAACGTGTCGGTAGGCATTCCTAAAACTTCGCCAGCGCGAATCTGGTCCGCGGCGTAACGCACCAGAGAAGCCTCCGGCATATCGCTGTTAATTTTGACGATTTCGGCGCGCACCGAACTCCCTTTCTAAATGTTATGAAATTTTAGAAACCTAAGATAACACGGGACGCGCTGCAAACCGGAACAAACAGGTATGATTTGGGCCAGATGANNCCGATTGAAGGACGGCACAATGCGCTGGTCAAAGAGCTGCGAGGTGCTTTCTCTCGTGGAGAATTGACTGCCGATGGCTATTGCGCAATTGAAGGCGTTCGTATTGTGGAAGAGGCGATTCGCAGCGGCTTGAAATTTCGGGCGGTCTTTTTCAGCAAATCAGGAGAGAACAAAGCTGAAAGGCTGCTGCCGCAACTCGCTGCGTACGTTGAAACTCTGCTGCTTCCGGATAAGCTGTTCGCCAGCGCCGTTCCCAGCGATACCCCGCAGGGCGTGGCGGCTTTAGTGAAGTGCAGGCAATTCACCTTGGATGACATTTTGACAAGAGTGCAGACTGGCCCGTTGCTGGCGATTGCGGGGATACAAGACCCGGGAAATCTCGGGACCATGCTACGCTCCGCCGAAGCTTTCGGAGCTTGTGGCGTGGTCCTCGGGGACGGCACGGCAAATCCATTCAACTCGAAAGTAGTGCGGGCGTCGGCAGGGTCGGTTTTTCGTCTGCCGCTGGTTCGAGCACATTTGGCGGGAGTTTTAGGGACTTTCCGCGAACATGGATTACGACTTTTCTCCACTTCTTCGCACAAAGGGACTCATGTGCACGAAGTAAAATTTGACGCCCCGTCAGCGATTTTTATCGGCAGTGAAGGCACAGGGTTCCCGCGGGAATTAATTACAGAAATGGACGAGATGATCGCGATTCCCCATTCCCCAAACGTGGAATCGTTAAACGCCGGAGTCGCGGCAAGCATTGTGCTGTATGAGGTGGCAAGACAGCGGAGTTGATTACACAGGCGAAACTTTGTTTTGTCTACTATGGGTTGCCCTTGTCATTCGTTTTCTTGGAAGTGTTACGACGCAGAACAAGAGTTATCACCAGAACGATGGAAAACATAACCACCGGGGCGATCAATGCGGCGTTGTTCATGGCTCTCCGTCACTCCCTGTCGAATAGAATACCAACAGATCACCAGCAGTGCGGAAAATGCTTCTACCAGTGACAGGGGAAGCCAATGTATATGCCCGGGCCAAGCATTTTCTAAGGGGTACAGCACACCCAGTAGAATACCCGCCTCCCTTAAAACCTCGCAACTGGCGCGTAGTCGTCTGTCCACCATGGGCCGACATTTTATCAGCACTTGCTATTCCAACTTATGCCAGAGGAATTCCAACTGCGTCATCAATGTCGCTTTGGACATCTAACGCTCATGGGCTTATTTCAAGCCGCTCCGGGCCGCGACGACACTGCCGACCGCACTCGGCCCCTCGCCGACCGCATGCGTCCTCGCACGCTTGATGAATTCGTCGGGCAGGAGCATCTCGTCGCCGCTGGCAAGCCGTTGCGCACCCAAATTGAGCGGGACGATACCGGCTCGCTCATTTTTTGGGGTCCTCCGGGAACAGGAAAGACGACGCTGGCGCAAATCATCGCGCACATGACCAAGGCGACCTTTATTGAGTTCTCCGCAGTGCTTACGGGGATCAAGGAAATTAAGCAGGTGATGGCAGACGCCGAGCGGGCGCGCCAGTACGGAACGCGCACGATTGTTTTTATTGATGAAATCCACCGCTTCAACAAAGCGCAGCAGGATGCTTTCCTTCCACACGTCGAGAAAGGCAATATCCGGCTGATTGGCGCCACGACGGAGAATCCATCATTCGAAATTATTTCTGCGCTGTTGTCCAGAAGTCGGGTGTATGTTCTCAAGCCTCTCGCCGAGGAACAGGTCGTTTTGTTGCTGAAGCGTGCGATTGAGGATGAGCCTCGTGGTCTGGGTTCACTGAACTTGCAAGCTTCGGACGAAGTCCTTGGCAGGATTGCTGCATACTCCAACGGTGACGCCCGCAGTGCGTATAACGTTCTTGAAGTAGCAGCAACCCTGGCCCGCGAACACGATCACAAAGAAGTTGGCGCGGAAATCACCACCGAGATTGTTCAGGATGCCGTACAGAAACGAGTTCTGCTTTATGACAAAGGCGGCGAAGAGCACTACAACTTAATTTCCGCCCTGCATAAATCAGTCCGCAACAGCGATCCGGACGCGTCTCTCTATTGGCTGGGCCGTATGTTGGAAGCCGGCGAAGATCCGCTCTACATCGCACGTCGGGTAGTGCGAATGGCCGTGGAAGATATTGGCCTCGCCGATCCCAATGCACTCGCGCTGTGCATGGCCGCACGCGATGCGGTGGATTTTATCGGTATGCCGGAAGGCAATCTGGCCTTGGCGCAAGCCGTTGTATATCTCGCTGTCGCCCCGAAATCAAATGCGCTGTACACAGCCTATTCCGCGGTACTAGAAGACGTTGAACGAACCGCGGCCGAGTCTGTTCCGCTGCACTTGAGAAATGCTCCTACGGGATTGATGAAGGGACTGGGGTACGGACAGGGCTATCAATACGCGCACGATCTGGACGTCAAGGTCGCTGACATGCAGTGTCTGCCCGACAATCTGCGCGACCGGACTTACTACCATCCGACTAGCGACGGAATCGAGAAACGAATTCGGGAGCGCTTGCAGGACGTCAGGAGCAAGCGCGGATCAGTTCCGAAAGAAAGACCAAAATAAAGCGGATTTTTCTTGTCAGCCCAAAACTTTTGCGAAAATTAGCGAAATCGCCTCCGGTGTTCTTTCAGAATACATCGGTCCATCACAACAAAAATCCCCGACTTCCTGGCCCTTTCTTCAGCTTTTTCATGGACGACCTCCTCTTGCATCCAAATCGCAGCGACCTTTAGCTGAATCGCTTGATCAACAATTTCTTCTACATATTCGGGCCGGCGAAAGATGTTCACGATATCAATCTTCACTGGAACGTCAAGCAGCGAAGGATAAGACTTCTCCCCCAGGACTTCGCTAATCTGCGGATTCACCGGGATGATCCGGTAGCCCTGCGATTGCATGTAAGCGGAAACGCCAAAGCTGGGGCGGAGAGGACTGCCGGAAAGTCCCACGACCGCAATCGTCTTTGACTTCTTTAAAACCTCGGTGATTGGATCGGAAAAAACCGGAAGCGACGCCATGGCGTCAGTATTGTAGCGGGTTTCGTCGTAGGGAGAAACGTGAACGTTGCTGGGAATGAAAAGTCCTTTACTTGTCAGCGCTCAACTTCTGCTTAAACATTCTCAACGCCAACTTGCGCACGGTGTCTGAAACTTCCTTGTTCCCGGATAGATTCTTCAGATCCGCAACCAAAATGTTTTTCATGAGACCGAGAGAAACGTCAATAGGAGTTCGCGGGTTGAATACCAGGTTGCGCACGACGTTGTACTGTTTCATGAAACGCCGCTTCAGAGGGATGGCGCGAAGCAGGGCTTCCAATACATTTTTCTGGCTGGCAAATTTTTCTACTTCGCTGTCGCTGATTTTTGGCGAATCGAGGACCGCAAGCGCGACAATTTTTGTGCCGTCGCGAACCAGTAAGGCGCGCTCTTCTTTGCTGCCTTTCATGGCGAGTTGAATTCGCCCCTTCACATCGAGCTTAGAGATTCGCTGCAAAGCGCTGCCCCGTGCTTGAGGGACAGGAACGGCTGGCTCGGCCGTCGAGGGCGCGGTCTTCGCAGCCGCCGCAGACCCGGCGGCCGCGGCTTGCGCTCCATCTTCCGTGGTTGCTGCGATGTGCTGTCCAGCTTCCAAGGCCGCAGTCATGGGTTCCGTGGGATCGGGTATATCGGTTGCGCGAAGGCCCTCAATTCCGCCGACTGGCTGAAATGGCTTCTCAGCGTCGCTCGTAATTTCGGCTGCGTGCGCGGAAATATATTTTGCAACTCCCTCATCCGCCTCTTTCTCTTCCTGGGAGAGTTCGGGCGCTGGGTCGATCGGCGTAATTTCACTGGATGCCGGCGGTGTATGCTCCGTGACTTCCGTTGGGGCATGCGAACGCCTCAGCAAAGTAAGACGTTCGTCAATGGTCGCGGATTGAATCCCATTCAGGTTCGGATTGTCTGCAAGCGCGGATAATATTTTTTCTGAGTGGACGACACGATCGTTATTCAGGGCAATATCCACGATGTCCCGGGTTAGCGATGCGACCAGCGCAGCCAGACTTTCCTCTGGTACTGATGGGTTTGCCAATAGCGCATCGAAAAGTGCAGGGCGAAAATTTTCCGGTGCGGAAAAGTACGAGAGCACGGGTCTGGCTGTACCCGCGTTCACTGCGGCGGCTCGGCAAATTGCCTCGTCCCATCCCGCTAGTGTCAACCGCGCCTGGTCTCCGAAGACTTTGTTCTCGGTCGCGAGATGAACCAGAATCTCGAGCATCTCCTGCGGCGGGATGGCGAGAGATCCTCGCGACGCAGATTGCACCAGGTTCGCTGGTACTGCCGAGGCGCGAATGAGATCAATCATCCGCGGCATTAGTTTGCGATCTCCATTGCGTAGTTCTCGAAGTTACAGGATGACGCAATTACGGCCTATTTTGCCAGCGTTTTGCGCCGTTGGACGTTACTGAAGAGACTGAAAATCCGCCGGCGGGACGGCTTAGCTGGCTGCCGACTTTTCCCCGCGCCGCATTTGCAGGTAGGCGCGAATAAAGGGCTGCAAGTCGCCATCAATTACACGATCCACATCGCCGATTTCGAGTTTGGTTCGATGATCTTTTATCAGCCGGTAAGGTTGCAGCACATACGAACGAATTTGCGATCCGAAATCAATGTCGAGCTTGGAGTCTTCGATTTTGCGGTTCACTTCGCGTTTTTTTTCCAGTTCATATTCGTAAATTTTCGATCGCAACATGCTCATGGCACGCTCTTTATTTTTGTGTTGCGAGCGCTCGTTCTGGCATCCCGAGACAATACCGGTCGGAAGATGGGTTATGCGCACCGCGGAATCCGTCGTATTCACGTGCTGTCCGCC